>NZ_JVPT01000030.1:0-81622 GCF_001055915.1 Corynebacterium sp. 212_CJEI
AAGGCTGAATCCAAGCCGGAGCCAAAGAAGGAAGAGCCAAAGGCAGAGTCCAAGCCGGAGCCAAAGAAGGAAGAGCCGAAGAAGGAGACTCCGAAGGCTGAGGCTCCGAAGGCTGAATCCAAGCCTTCCGCTAACAAGGACGTTCCTTACGTCACCCCGCTGGTCCGCAAGCTGGCTGACAAGCACGGCGTTGACCTGACTAAGGTCGAGGGCTCTGGAATCGGCGGCCGCATTCGTAAGCAGGATGTTCTGCGCGCTGCCGAGGGCGGCCAGGAGACTACTGCTGAGTCCGGCTCCAACTGGTCCACCAAGGGCGTTCGCCCTGAGCTCGCTGAGCTGCGCGGCACCACCCAGCGTGTCAACCGCATCCGCGAGATCACCGCTGCCAAGACCCTCGAGTCTCTGCAGACTTCCGCACAGCTGACCCAGGTCCACGAGGCCGATATGACTGCCATCTGGGATTTGCGCGCTACTAAGAAGGCTGAGTTCGGGAAGAAGCACGGCGCAAAGCTGACCTTCCTGCCATTCTTTGCAAAGGCAATCGTTGAGGCTCTGGTCAGCCACCCGAACGTCAACGCTTCCTGGAACGAAGAGACCAAGGAGATTACCTACCACGAGCAGGTCAACCTGGGTATCGCTGTCGATACCGAGCGGGGTTTGCTCTCCCCGGTCATCCACAACGCTCAGGATATGTCCCTGCCGGAGCTGGCTGCTGCTATTGCGGACATCGCAGACCGCGCTCGCAACAACAAGCTGACCCCGAACGACCTGTCCGGCGGCACCTTCACCATTACCAACATCGGCTCCGAGGGCGCTCTGACCGACACTCCGATTCTGGTTCCGCCGCAGGCCGCAATGGTCGGCACCGGCGCGATTAAGAAGCGCGCAGTAGTCGTCACCGAGAATGAGGCAGATGCCATTGGTATTCGCGCCATGGTCTTCCTGCCAATTACCTACGATCACCGCCTGATCGACGGCGCTGATGCAGGTCGCTTTATGACGACCGTTGTTGACCGCCTCGAGGTTGCTAACTTCGAATCGGATCTGCAGCTCTAAGCAGCTTGCTCCCTTCCTGGGGTAGTAGCGCCGCGGGAATCTAGCTGGCTTGCTAGCAGGAGGTTCTGCCTCTTCCCTGCCCGCGTTAGTCGCACTTTGCGGCTGACGCGGGTATTTCTTTTGCCGCATTCGTCCCGCAGTTGAACCTAATCAGCGATTCCTTCAAATGCGCAGGCCCCCTATTCTTGGCTAGTGCTCAGATTTCACGTAGCCACACATAGCTAGCAAAGGCTCCATCGGCACAAAGAATTAACGTGCTGTTATTGCGCCGTTAAGCCATTAGCAGACAGCGGGAGGGTCGAACCGAAAGCAAAGCTGCAAGTAGCAAATGCGCATACTTTTTGTCCTGCCGAAATGCGAGAACACCACACACCCCCGCACACAGTTCCGGCTATCGCTTTCAGCTACACCGACGAGAGCTGAAGATAGCGATAATTAAATTCATTATTTGTTAACCTCGCCGTCACCTAGTTAGCAATTAGCCTTTACCAATCTAAGAAATCATTAGACAGCAGGCTTCTTTGGCGTGCCTATTTTTGCTCTCTGTACGTAACTTAGAAAGGTGGAGCATGTCCTCGGCTCCAGCGAATACTAGTTCGTCGACCGGGACCACATCATCTGAGCAATCGAGCTCCTCAGATAAGTGGTGGCACCTCTTCTTCGGCGGGCTTCTCGCAATCAACATCGTAATTTTTGTCTTCTGGGCTTATGACTTTGTGGGCCCGCAGGCAAATACGGCAATCCTTCTGATTACCATCGCGTTCGCCGTCTTCATGGCGTTCAACATCGGCGGTAACGACGTTGCTAACTCCTTCGGTACTTCAGTCGGTGCCGGCACCCTGAGCATGAAGCAGGCGCTTGTTGTCGCTTCAGTCTTTGAGGTTTCGGGCGCCGTCCTCGCTGGTGGCGAGGTTACTGACACCGTCCGTTCCGGCATTGTGGACCTGAACGCAATCCACGGTTTGGACCCGATGGAGTTCGCCTTCATCATGATGTCCGCGCTTCTCGGCGCGGCAGTGTGGCTCCTCGTTGCCACCCGCATGGGTTGGCCAGTTTCCACTACCCACTCCATCGTCGGCGGTATCGTCGGTGCCGCACTGACGGTCGGTTTTATCACCGGCAAGGGTGGCTGGAGCATGGTCCAGTGGGATCAGATCGGTCAGATCGCCGTTTCTTGGGTCCTCTCTCCGCTCCTCGGCGGTTTGGTCGCGTTCCTCCTGTTCGGCGGCATTAAGAACTCGATTCTCGTCTACAACGACAAGGCTTCCAAGCAGCTGCAGGCCATCCACCAGGAAAAGGCGGACCTCAAGGCGCAGCACCGCGACGACTTCGAAAAGCTCCCTGAGCACGATCAGATCTCGTACACCAACGCGATGCTTCGCGACGCGACGACGATGCGTGACAACGACTGGACTCCGGATGACCTGGAGTCTGAGTACTTCCGCAAGCTCGTCCACATCGAATCCAAGGTTGATGATGTCCGCGCTCACCGTGCGCTGGAAGCTTGGGTTCCGGGTCTAGCAGCCCTGGGCTCTATTGTCATCTCCGCGATGATGCTGTTCAAGGGTCTGAAGAACCTTCACCTAGGGCTTTCCAGCCTGGACAACTTCCTGATTATGGGCATGATCGCCACCGCAGTGTGGCTTGCCGTTTACATCTTCGCGCGTACTTTGAAGCGTCAGGATTTGGATCGTTCCACCTTCCTGCTGTTCAGCTGGATGCAGGTCTTCACCGCTGCTGCGTTCGCTTTCTCCCACGGCTCGAACGACATCGCTAACGCGCTTGGCCCGTTCGTGGCAATTCTGGATGTTCTCCGTACCAACGAGATCTCTTCCGAGTCCGGCGTCCCGCTGGCAGTCATGACCACCATGGGTGTCGCTCTCATCTCCGGTCTGTGGTTTATCGGCCGCTTCGTTATCAAGACCGTCGGATCCGGCCTGACTGAGATCCACCCAGCATCGGGTTTTGCCGCAGAGCTTTCCGCTGCTGTGGTCGTTATGATTGCTTCCCTGCTGGGTCTGCCGGTTTCCTCCACCCACATTCTGATTGGTGCCGTTCTCGGTGTCGGTATCGTTAACCGTGCCGCTAACTGGAACCTGATGAAGCCGATTGGTTTGGCCTGGGTTATTACCCTTCCGGCCGCTGCAGGTATCTCGGCAATCACCGTTTCCATCCTCCGCGTCGTCTTCGGCTAAGCCCACAAAAGCACGCCACTTTTACCCCGGTGGTCACTTTCTAGTGACCACCGGGGTATTTTTACGTCTGGCGCTATCCAAGTAAGTTTGGCGCTATCCAAGTAACAAGTAATCTGAGGCCTACAGAATTTCGGCGTATCCTATAGGCCACCATGACTGCCCCAAGAAAACCTTTTACTCGCGCAGATAAATCCATTCGGGAATCAAGCTCCGACATCGAGATTCAACATCTCGGCCTTGTCGACTACGAAGAGACCTGGCACCTACAGGCAGACCTTGCTGCCAAGCGTGCGAAAGACCTAATTCCAGATCAGGTTCTCGTGCTTGAGCACCCGAGTCTTTACACAGCAGGAAAGCGCACCCAGCCGGAGGACCGTCCTACCAATGGGTTGCCGGTCGTCGATGTCGACCGCGGTGGCCGCATCACCTGGCACGGCCCGGGCCAGCTTGTGATGTATCCCATCATCAAGCTCGCTCAGCCGGTCGATGTGGTGGACTACGTCCGCAGACTGGAAGAAGCCCTCATTCAAACCGTTCGCCGAGCCGGCATCGCGGCTGCTGGCCGCATCGATGGCCGCTCGGGGGTATGGGTTCCCGCATCAAACGGACTGAGCGACCGAAAGATTGCGGCACTGGGAATCCGCGTGACCCATGGTGTAACCATGCACGGACTCAGTCTGAACTGCGACAACTCTATGGAGTTCTACAACTACATCATCCCGTGTGGCATCTCCGATGCTGGAGTGACCACCCTATCCCGGGAGCTTGACCGAAATGTTAGCGTGTCAGAGATGACAGAGCCGCTTCTGGCAGATTTGCAAGATGCTTTGGAAGGCCGTTTGACCGTTGCCGACCATTCCTTCGGCTCCGCGCCCGACCCCACGAAGGACCTGCCACACCGGGTGAAGCACAACTCCACCACCGGCATATTCGAGTACTCATCAACAAAAGAGTAGGATGAAACTGTGACTGTTAAGCCAGAAGGACGTAAGTTACTGCGCGTCGAGGCACGAAATGCCGAGACCCCTATCGAGAACAAGCCCCGGTGGATTCGCAACCAGGTTCGTCCGGGCCCCAGCTACAAGGACATGAAAAACCGTGTCTCGGGTGCCTCTTTGCACACGGTCTGTCAGGAGGCTGGCTGCCCGAACATTCACGAATGTTGGGAAGACCGCGAGGCCACCTTCCTCATCGGCGGCGATAAGTGCACCCGCCGCTGCGACTTCTGCCAGATTAACTCAGCCAAGCCCGACCCATTGGATAAGGATGAGCCGCGTCGTGTTGCGGAATCCGTCCGCGAGATGGGTCTTCGTTACGCCACTATCACCGGTGTCGCCCGCGACGATCTGCCCGACGGTGCATCCTGGCTCTACGCTGAGACCTGCCGCCAGATCCACGAACTCAACCCGAATACCGGAGTCGAGCTCCTTGTCGATGACTTCCGTGGCGACGAATCTGCAGCACAGCAGGTATTCGACGCCAAGCCCGAGGTTTTCGCCCACAACGTGGAAACGGTGCCGCGTATCTTCAAGCGCATCCGCCCCGCATTCCGCTACGAGCGTTCCTTGGAACTCATCACTCGCGCTCGCGAAGCTGGGCTAGTTACCAAGTCCAACCTCATCCTGGGCATGGGCGAATCCTACGACGAGATCATCTCCGCTATGCAAGATTTGCACGATGCCGGCTGCGATATTCTGACAATCACTCAGTACCTCCGCCCCACTCCACTGCACCATCCAATTGAACGTTGGGTTAAGCCGGAGGAGTTCGTCAAGCTCTCCAAGACCGCTGAAGAGATGGGCTTTGCCGGCGTCATGTCCGGCCCGCTGGTCCGCTCTTCCTACCGCGCTGGACGGCTCTACGCCCGCGCACTGGCGCACCGCGGTCAGGAGCTGCCTGCGCATCTGTCCGCGCTTGCCGACGACAACGACAACAACCTCGCGCTTCAGGAAGCCTCGACTCTGCTTGACCGCTATGGCGCATCGGAGGATACGCCAGTCACTTCGGCTATTCCGGCTTCCTAGAGGCTGACGGCCACAGCGCCGTCGTAAAGCGAAACGGCGCTACGGCGCGGTCTATTGCCTAAAACTACATCGCATGCCCTAAAGTTGGTGATTATGGCGACCAATGATGCGAAAGAAATGAAGAAGGCGAACCGCGCCGCCAAGCGCGCTCAGCGTAAGCAGACTCGTAGCCAGATGTGGCAGGCGTTTAAGCTGCAGCGCTCGCGGGACAACAAGCTCGTGCCTTACATGGCACTGGGCTTCTTCGGTCCGATCATCCTGCTGTTACTGATTGGTCTGCTCATTGGTGGAGTCTGGCCCTGGATTCTGACGATTATTGGTATTTCGATCGGCTTTATGGTCGCGATGTACATCTTCTCTAAGCGTCTTGAGGCCTCCTTCTACACAGAGGCGGAAGGCCAGGCCGGCGCTGCAGCGTGGACGCTGGACAATATGCGTCAGGGCGTTGGCTATGTCTGGCACGTCAAGACCGGTGTTGTCGCTAATCAGCACATGGATGCTGTTCACCGTGTTATTGGTAACGCCGGTGTTGTGCTGGTCGGTGAAGGTGATCCGAACCGCGTCAAGCAGATGATTGCTCGTGAGAAGAAGTCGCTGGCACGCATTGCGGGCGAAGCGCCGATTTACGACATGATTGCTGGTAGCGACGAGGGCCAGGTCCCGCCGAAGAAGCTGCAGCGCGAACTCATGCGTTTGCCGCGCAACCTGAATAAGGATCAGGCCAACGCTCTGAATGAGCGCATCCAGTCGATGGACCGTATTCGCGATGCGCGCGCGAACATGCCCAAGGGTCCAATGCCGAAGGGCGCTAACCCACAGGCCGGCATGAACCGTCGTGCGCGCCGTGCCGCCAATCGCGGCAAGAAGCACTAGAGGTTTTAGCTAGGTTTCACCAGGGTCGGTTGCTCGGGCAACCCGCCGAGGGGCAATCTAGGTTGAAGCAGAAAAAAGGGGCTTTCGGGCCCCCTTTTTTTGTGCTTTAAAGCTTTAAAACGATGCCTAAAGCCATGTCTTCACACACAGTTATTGATGTCTTGTTGAAGTGATTGCTCTCACTTATCACGCTGTCAGCAAAGGTCGTATCCTTGCTGGAAACAATGCTTAATGAAGATTACTGCTAGTTGTGCCACCATGGGATATGTGCAACTCTTGGCTGAAAATGAACTCTTAGCGCTTCTAGTGATTTTGTTTCTTGGCCTGGCAATTGGCCAGATCAAGATCTTCGGCTTCAAGCTTGGCGTGGCTGCCGTCCTCTTCGTCGGCCTTATCCTCGCGACTATTGAGCCGGAAATTCAAATCTCCCCGTTGATTTACATCGTGGGCCTGGCATTATTCGTCTACACCATCGGGTTGGAGGCGGGCCCCGAGTTCTTCAGCTCGTTACGCTCGCGCGGTATCAAGCACAACCTGTTCGGCATTGGTGTGCTCGCAGTTGTCACTATCGAGTCTTTCTTGCTGATCAAGTTTTTGCCTATCGACCCGGTGGAGGGCGCAGGCGCCTTCACAGGCGCCCTGACCAACACCCCGGCTATGGCCGCAATCGTCGATGCTCTTCCTAGCCTCATTTCGGATAAGGGCGAGCTGGCCGCTGCCCACGATATGCCGGTGATTGGTTACTCCCTGGCCTACCCAATCGGCGTGCTGGCAGTGATTGCCTCTATCGGTATTATGTCGAAGGTCTTCCGCGTCGATCACGACCAGGAAGCTATTGACGCAGGTGTCGCCGCGCTTCCGCTACATACTCGGGACATCAAGATTCTCAAGGACGACCTGCCTTCCATCACTGACCTTCCGTCGAAGTTCGGTTTGGACATTACGGTTTCGCGCATTGAGTACAAGGGCCACCTCTACATTCCGTCTCCGGGTGACACTGTCTCCGTCGGCGATATTATTTCCGTCGTCGGTACAGAGGAAGAAATTGCTCGTGCCGCCGAGTACATTGGCGAGCTTATGCCGGGTGATCCGACACACGACGGTCGCCTGGACTTCCGTCGCATCTTCGTCTCTGCATCTGACGTGGTCGGTGTACCCATTGCGGAACTTCAGACTCGCATGGACGGCATAATCATTACGCGTATTCGCCGCGGCGACCACGACATCGTCGCAGAGCCAAACATGCGCCTAGAGCTTGGTGATCGCGTCCGCGTAGTTGCACCGCCAGAGAAAATCAAGGACGCAACAAAGTTCTTCGGCGACTCCTACAAGAAGCTTTCCGACGTCAACCTCTTGCCCCTCACCCTTGGGCTTACGCTGGGTGTCTTGGTGGGTCTCATCAAGATTCCGCTTCCGGGCGGCAGCTCGCTCGCCCTGGGATCCGCTGGTGGTCCACTGGTTGTGGCGCTGATTCTGGGTGCTGTCGGTCGCACTGGCCCGTTGGTCTGGCCTATCCCCTACTCGGCCAACCTGGCGTTCCGCACCATGGGTCTAGCACTGTTCCTGGCAGGTATCGGCACCACTGCCGGTAAGGGATTCCAGGCTGCGTTGTCTGACCCGGCATCACTGACAGTTCTGGGTCTTGCCGCCATCATCGCGTTTAGCTCCGCACTGTTGACCCTCATTGTCGGTCACCGTGTGCTGAAGATTCCATTCGGCCAAACTGCGGGTATCCTCTCGGGCTTGCAGACTCACCCGGCAGTGCTCTCATACGTCAACGACCAGGCCAAGAACGAGTTGCCGGCAATGGGATACACAACGGTGTATCCAATGGCCATGATCATGAAGATTATTCTCGCCCAGGTCCTGGTCGTGTTGGTGCTATAGCGCTAACCCAAAATGACGGCCGTGCCAGTGGCACGGTCGTGCATGCCGCGCATATCCGAGTCGGTGATTGCTGGCGGCAGCAAGAAAAGAGTAAGCAAGCTGCGGAAGAAGGCACGAACAAAGCCAACTCGCTCGCCGGGCTTGTCCACGCGAGCGACACCCATCTTCATCATCCACTGGCCCGGAGTGCGGGCGAACAGCCAAACCGACACCGTGCCAATAATGAGGAAGACAACTGGCGAATAGGTCGCAAGGAATGACTGCCAGGCGATAAACGAATCCCCGAACTGGTCAATCTGCGCCTCGCTCGGGCCGAAGAACATCGAAAAAGCGCCGGCAATCATCAAGGAAATAATCCAGTCAATGAGAATGCCGCCGACGCGACGCATCAACGTCGCTTGCGATCCTGGGCCATCGGGGGCAAGACCCAATGCCTGGCCGGGATAGTCCGAGAGCTTGTCCGGATTATCGAACTCTCCCGGAATCTGAGGGCCATCTAGCCAACTGTGCTTTTCTTCCATGTGTTCATAGTCTAATGCAGCAATCCGGCTATCAAATCACGGGCTGGGACAGCCATTCAGCGCGTGCGGGGGTAATCCGGGGGCGATGTTGCGTCGCCTTTTCCATTTTCTTATCAGCACGGGAGCTAAAGGCGCGTCGTAAAGCGTGTGTGACATGAATGCGCAGGGTATTGCCTTGTTTCCACAAATAGATAACCTGCTCCCTATTTGCGTAACCTGTTCCGTATTGGCGAATTTCTCACGCACCATGCCAGAAATTCGTGGTTCTAATTCCAGAATGAATGCGTGGTTCGTTAAGCTTGAAGGCGTCAACCGGCCAGTCCTTGACAGCGCGGCAGGTGCACGAAACATCGTGCAAGAATTCCCTACTGCGTACTAAACAAGGCCAACTAAGGAGACCGCACATGTCCTTCAAAACTCCCGAGGAAGTAGTCGCGTATATCAAGGAAGAGGGCGTCGAGTTCGTCGACGTCCGCTTCACGGATGTTCCCGGCATCGAGCAGCACTTCACCATCCCGGCATCCGCATTTGACGAGGACGCGATGGCCGAAGGCCTGGCATTCGACGGTTCCTCGATTCGTGGTTTCACTTCCATCGACGAGTCCGACATGGCACTGCTGCCCGACCTGAGCACCGCGCGCATTGACCCGTTCCGCAAGGCAAAGACCCTGAACGTCAAGTTCTTCGTCCACGATCCGTTTACCCTCGAGCCGTTCTCCCGCGACCCGCGTAACGTCGCGAAGAAGGCGGAGGAATACCTCATCTCTACCGGCATCGCCGACACCTGCTTCTTCGGCGCTGAGGCGGAGTTTTACATCTTCGACAACGTCAAGTTCGAGACCGACACCAACCGCGGCTTCTACGAAGTTGATTCCATCGAAGGCTGGTGGAACCGCGGCAAGGACCAGAACCCGGACGGCTCTGCAAACCTGGGTTACAAGACCCGTCTAAAGGGCGGCTACTTCCCTACCGCTCCGTACGACCACTACCAGGACCTGCGCGACAAGATGTGCCTGAAGCTCGCTGACGCCGGCTTCGACCTGGAGCGCGCCCACCACGAGGTCGGCACTGGTGGCCAGCAGGAGATCAACTACAAGTTCAACACGATGTTGCACGCTGCAGACGACCTGCAAACCTTCAAGTACATCATCAAGAACACCGCCTGGGAAGAGGGCAAGTCCGTCACCTTTATGCCGAAGCCGCTGGCTGGCGACAACGGCTCGGGCATGCACGCTCACCAGTCGCTGTGGAAGGACGGCAAGCCACTGTTCCACGATGAGGCCGGTTATGCAGGCCTGTCGGACATCGCTCGCTGGTACATCGGCGGCATCCTGCACCACGCAGGTGCGGTACTGGCCTTCACCAACCCGACCCTGAACTCCTACCACCGCCTGGTCAAGGGCTTCGAGGCTCCGATCAACCTGGTCTACTCGCAGCGCAATCGCTCTGCCGCTGTTCGCATTCCGATCACCGGCTCCAACCCGAAGGCAAAGCGCATCGAGTTCCGCGCCCCGGACCCGTCGGGCAACCCGTACCTTGGCTTCGCTGCCATGATGATGGCCGGACTGGACGGCGTGAAGAACCGCATCGAGCCGCACGCTCCGGTCGACAAGGATCTCTACGAGCTCCCGCCGGAGGAAGCTGCCGACATCCCGCAGGCTCCGACCTCTCTCGAGGCCGCACTCGAGGCCCTGCGCAATGACCACGAGTTCCTGCTCGAGGGCGATGTCTTCACCGAGGACCTCATCCAGACCTACATCGACTACAAGTACGAAAACGAGATCGAACCGGTTCGCCTGCGCCCGACTCCGCAGGAATACGAAATGTACTACGACTGCTAAAGTTTTCGCTTCACGACGGCCACAGCGAGCAGCCTCCATTGCTCCTCATGGCCGCCCAACGAGCTTGTTAGATGCCGCCTGACCACAGTTAATGTGGCCAGGCGGTTTTTCGTTGCGGTCATGCTGGCTGCGGGCGCCTGGGCCCGCATACGCGCGTATGTGAGCACGAATTTGTGCGCAGTTCCGGGCCCCTCCCCTGAACAGGGCCATACACCACCACAAAAGGGCCGCGACTCCTGCACGAGTAGAGTTGCACGCTCTCGGCCCCAGTCTTATCGATGCAATATTCACTTGTCGATGCGCTATAGCGTGGCCATAAGTGAACAGCGCATCGACAAGTGACAGGGTGGGGAGGATACCGTGCGCATAAGTGCCGGACAGCCGTCGATAAGTGACGAAAAATCGTCGATAAGTGAAGGAAAATCATCGATAGTGCCAGAAAACTGGCCATAAGTGCGAGGGGCGCTAGGGACAACACGAGGGACGGATGCGAGGGACACCGCAAGGGGGCGGACACCAAGAGCGGATGGGGCATGCTGCGAAGGTAGGACGCCAGGCAATCACGCCCGTTGAACCAGAAATGTGTCGCAACTTAATGACATGTGACAAAGTTCATAAACATTGATGCGTGGGAGGATAATTCACTCATCTGTAATCGTTCTCAAAAAGTATCAATTGTGCATGTCGAAGTAGTTATTACGGGCAACTTATTGACGGAAATTGGGCTCTGTCGCTGTGACCGTCGTAAAGCGGGAATGTCGTGCTGAAAACTGCGTAAACGCCCCTACGCTGTGGTTTTTCCGTATGGTGGTACGCCATACCCCTCGGAAATGGCGACTCGAGAGCCCACGCCGAGGCGATTTGATTGATTCTGGAGAGCATGCATCTGGAATTTCTTAAGCAGAGCCGCCGCATAGGGTGGCCGATGAACATTAAGAAGGATTTGAGCATTCTTGACTAACGAAAACGCTGCCAACCCAGAAAACTCAACTCGCATTGATTTTCTCTACCTCAGCGAACCGGACATGGTTGAAGCTGGTGTCACGGATTTCGCCAAGTGTGTTGAGACCATGGAAGAAACCCTGATTCTGCTGGCTGACGGCGACTACCGCATGGCCGGTGCTTCCGCTAACTCCCACGGTGCCCAGATCAACTTCCCGGATAACCCAATCCATGAGGGTATGCCGGCAAATGGCCCTGACCGTCGTTTCATGGCAATGCCCGCTTACCTCGGTGGTCGCTTCAACGGCGCAGGTGTGAAGTGGTACGGCTCCAATGCCGATAACCGCCAGAACGACCTGCCACGTTCGATCCACCTGTTCATTCTCAACGATGCAATTACGGGTGCCCCGAAGGCTGTCATGTCGGCAAACCTCCTGTCGGCATACCGCACTGGCGCTGTTCCGGGTGTCGGCGTCAAGCACCTTGCCGTCGAAGACGCCGAGGTCGTTGGCATCATTGGCCCGGGTGTTATGAGCCGCACCATTCTCGGCTCTGCCATGTCGCAGCGTCCGGGCATTAAGAAGGTCAAGGTCAAGGGCCGCTCCCAGGCCTCGACTCAGAAGGCTGTCGATTGGATTAAGAACGAGTTCCCGCAGCTGGAAGAGGTCCGTATCGTCGAGACCGAAGAAGAGGCCATCCGCGACTCCGACATCCTCATCGCCGGCACCTCGACTTCCTCCGATGGTCCGGCCGGTTTCCCGTACTTCAAGAAGGAGTATCTGAAGCCCGGCGCGCTGCTGCTCATGCCGGCCGCTGCACGCCTCGACGACGACTTCGTGCGTTCCGACGACTGCAACCTCGTCGTTGACTACACCGGCCTGTACGAAGAGTGGTTCAACGAGAACGGCCCAGACGTGACCTATGAGCGCTTGCTCGGTATTCCGGGTAACCGCTGGTGGGACATGAAGGAAGAGGGCACCCTTCCCGCCGAGAAGCTTGTCAACATTGGTGATATCGCTTCCGGTAAGGCTCCGGGTCGCCAGAACGACGAAGAAATCTTCTGCTACTCCATCGGAGGCATGCCAGTCGAGGACGTCGCCTGGGCCACCGATGTCTACGACAACGCCCTGGCAAAGGGCATCGGCACCAAGCTGAACCTGTGGGATGTTCCGCTGCTGAAGTAGTAGTGACCAGTAATTTCAACACCACGATTAGTAAGCTCAACAAGCTAGACGCGAAGTAGGCGAGTTTTACCAATGGGTAAGTTCAAACCCAGCAGTGACCAGACAACTCCGGAAGGAATCCAACGATACATCCGGGACAATGACATTCGCTGGGTAGACGTCCAGTTCACCGACGTTCCCGGCATCGAACAGCACCTAACCGTTCCGGTATCCGAGTTTGATGAGGACTCAGCCTACGAAGGCCTCGCCTTCGACGGTTCATCCATTGCGGGTTACACCTCGGTGGATAATTCCGACATGATGCTGCTGCCAGACCTGGACACGGCTTTCATCGACCCGTTCCGTAAGTCGAAGACGCTGAACATGAAGTTCTTCGTCCATGACCCGCACACCCGCGAGCCGTTTAGTCGCGACCCGCGCAATATTGCCCGTAAGGCCGAGAACTACCTGAACGAACTGGGCTTCGCCGATACCTGTAATTTTGGCGCTGAGGCAGAGTTCTACATCTTCGACTCCGTCCGCTACGACTCCAGTTCAAACAAGTCATTCCACGAGGTGGATTCGGTTGAGGGCTGGTGGAACTCCGGGGTGAAGGTAAACCCGGACGGATCGCGCAACCTCGGCCACAAGGTGCGCACCAAAGGCGGCTACTTCCCTACTGCTCCGTATGACCACATGCAGGATCTTCGTGACGAAATCGGCGAGCACCTGCAGGATGTTGGCTTCCATGTTGAGCGCTCCCACCACGAGATGGGTTCGGGCGGTCAGCAGGAGATTAACTATCGTTTCAATACTCTGCTGCACGCCGCCGATGACATGCAGACTTTCAAGTACGTGGTGAAGAACACCGCCAAGTTCAACCAGAAGTCCGCTACCTTCATGCCGAAGCCGTTGGCCGGCGATGGCGGCTCTGGTATGCACATCCACCAGTCACTGTGGAAGGATGGCAAGCCACTATTCCACGATGAGAACGGCTACGGTGGCCTGTCCGACATGGCGCGCTACTACATTGGCGGCATCCTGAAGCACGCCGGTGCAGTCCTGGCTTTCACCAACCCGACGATGAACAGCTACCACCGCCTGGTTCCGGGATTCGAGGCTCCCGTCAACTTGGTCTACAGCCAGGAGAACCGCTCGGCCGCCATCCGAATCCCGATTACCGGCGCAAACCCGAAGGCCAAGCGCATCGAGTTCCGCGCTCCGGACCCGTCGGGCAACCCGTACTTGGCTTTCACCGCCGCAATGATGGCTGGTCTCGACGGCATCAAGAACCGTATCGAGCCTGGCAAGCCGATTGACAAGGATCTCTACGAGCTGCCACCAGAGGAACTCAAGGACGTCCCTACCGTCCCGCATTCGCTGGAGGGTGCGCTGAAGGCGCTGGAGGAGGACCACGAGTTCCTGCTCGCCGGCGATGTCTTCACACAGGATCTCATCGACGCGCATATCCGCTACAAGTTCGATCAGGAGATTATGCCGGCACGTCTGCGCCCGACGACGCAGGAGTTCGAGCTCTACTACGACTGCTAGCATTCGCCCCGTAAAGCTCGCTTAACGACGCCCACACCGCTACCCCACCTAACCGTATTGGGGTAGCGGTGTTTTTAGCTGGGACACGCTGTTTTTAGTCGGCACATTTAGTAGAGCTAGCACCACTGCGAACTAAACGGATTGGGGCTACCCTTGATTGTTATGAACAACAAGTCACTGACCCGTTCCACCAATAACAAAATGGTTGCCGGTGTGCTCGGTGGGTTCGCTGAGTATTTCAACTGGGATGCGACTTTGCTGCGCGTTATATTTGTCGCGTCTTTCCTGATGCCTGGTCCGCAGTTTCTTCTCTACCTCGCAGCATGGATTATCATGCCGAAGGAAACTTACGTATAAGCGCGGTCGACCGAAAAATGCCTAAATAGCCATACCTTGGAGTTTTTATCTGATGAGCGACGCCGCTCCCGAAAAGTCCACCAAGAAAACTTACCGCTCGCGTAATGACCGCCTCCTCGGTGGCGTCCTCGCAGGAATCGCGGAAAGCCAAGGCTGGGATATCACTTTCACACGAATGGTCTACATCATCCTTCCCTGCGTTGGATCGATGATTGGCTGGAAGATTGGCGCTGGATTCCTAGCTCTTTACCTCTTAGCCTGGTTCGTCCTGCCAGATGGCGAGTACACGCTTGACGACGATGCCCGCGGCTCCAACCACGCAGAGAAAGAAAATAAGCAATAAACGTCAAGCTTAATAAGATTGATACCTTTCCGTTACTCGCAACGCCCTCACCAGCACTATTCCAATTTCGCAATCACGCAAATTCGGTAACAAATAGAGCATAGAGTGCACAGACTCGCGCCATTTGACTTGCACAGGCCCCAGAATTACCTAGTGTTCTTTCTGTACGGCTTTGAAGCCACACCATCTTCGAATGTCCGATATTCAAAAGAATTGTCAATTTCTCTTTGAATTTAATTCGGACAAATAGTGGAAGATGCCAATAATTGAATAGGTAACTTAGTTAGCTCTCAAGAAAGTGGTTTTGAAATGCAGAACAAGAAGATGACCCGTATCGCTACCGCAATCGTTGGCTCCGCCGCCCTACTCGGCGGCCTGGCTGCATGTTCTTCCGATGATGCAAAGGATGCTGCTAACAACGCCAAGGATCAGGCTGGCCAGGTAGCAACCGACGCCACTGATAAGGCTGGCGACGCTATGGACGGCGCTAAGGACAAGGCCGGCGACGCAGCTGATGGCGCTAAGGACAAGGCTGGCGAGGCTGCTGATGGCGCTAAGGACAAGGCCGGCGAGGCTATGAACGGTCTGGGTCTGGGCGACGCTGCTGGCGAGGATGTGGCAGAGGCTGACCTGCCTGAGTCCATCACCGAGGCAGCTTCTTCCTTCACCTCCCCGTACGATGCTGAGGCTGGCGAGTTCAAGTCCGCTAAGAAGGTCGGCGACGCAGTTGCCGCTGAATACGAGAACGTCACCTTCGTTGAGTCCCCGGAGACCAACGGTGCACAGCCGCTGATCGGTAAGATTCGCGAGACCTGGGTTGCCAACGGTGCACTGGAAAACGAGATTGGTCTGCCGACCGCACCGGAGTCGGAGATTGAAAACGGCTGGGAGCAGCCGTTCACTAAGGACACCATGAAGTGGACCTCTGAGGACGGCCAGAACTACTCCGACTCCTACGAGAACAAGTAGTTCTACACGAACCGAAAGATTTTGAGCGTGCCGGGTGGCACGCTCTTTTTCTTTCCCCCTAGCTAGTTAAATCCCCCTTTCCCCTAGCCAAAAACGCCAGAGGCACCGCGCCGATGTGCGCCAACAATGTTGATATCGACAATCCCCACGGCAGCCATTGATGCAAAGACCGTGGTGGGGCCTACGAACTTAAAACCAGCTTTCTTCAATGCCTTGGCAAGCGCCTTGGACTCCTCGGAGTAGCTGGGCACCTCTTCGATTGAACGTGGCTCGGGAGACTTCTCCGGTTTAAACGACCACATCAACTCGGCTAAGCCGCCGTTTTCACGCAGAGCAATCGTCGCCGCGGCGTTATTGATTACCGCGGTAATCTTCCTGTGATTCCGAATGATTCGTTCATCATTCATCAATCTTTCGACATCTTCGTCATCGAAATCAGCAACCGCATCGGGGTCGAAGTTCGCGAAGGCTTCCTGAAACGCGGGCCGCTTCTTCAGCACTGTCTCCCACGACAACCCCGCCTGAAATACCTCCAGGCTGAGCCGTTCGAATAGTCCTTGCTCATCGCGCACCGGCATCCCCCACTCGGTGTCGTAGTACTCTCTCAGCAGCTCACTGTGAGCAGCCCATGCCGGTCGAGCCAATCCATCCTCACCGATGATGAGCCCATTGTTTTCCGTGTAGTCCGATCCAATTTTCATCAGTCTTTCCAATCCCCCAATTCCGGTTTGACTTAGCTGAGCACCGCAGCTCTTAATTCTTATGCTTGTGTTGACGCCCAACCAGAGCGCCATACACCAGATCCAGCGTCGGCGTTTCCACTTTCGCCTTCTGCCCCATCCGGCGGATTGCGCCAATCTGGGCATCGAGCTCATTGGTAAGTCCCGCGGTGTAGTCGCGCTGCATCGACGAGGTGTTGTCGTACCCTTGAGCATCAGTAAAGGCCAAGGTCCGCGACACGATGTCCTCTGGCAGCGCAACGCCGCAGGCTCGACCGACTGCCTCGGTTTCTTCAAACATCCGCGTCAAGCTGTCGCGCATTTCCGAACGCAAGTAACCAATCGGACTATCAGCCAGGGCACCTAGGGCACCGAGGTTAGCCACGAACATCGCTTTTGCCCAGATATCGACCCAGATATCCGGGAGCTGTTCGCCACCGAGCCCAGCCATGTGCAATGCCTCGATAACTGCCCCGACCAGGTCATTAGTGGAGTCATCGAATGTGCCGATGTTCAGGCTCATCGGTCCTGGTCGGAAGGTGACTTCTGCCGGGCCAGTGTGGATAAAGAAACCGCGGATAACACCCGGGAACACCTTGTCCTCACCGAACCGCCCCGCTGCCAAATAAGGGATTTCCACCGAGTTATGGGTGGTCACCACTGCTGCACCAGCCGGAACTTGCGGGAAAGGATCGTTGCCCGGCAGCGCCTTGGTTGCCGCAATCACAACATCGACGTCGACGCCATCGGCAGTGAGTTCACCCCAATTGTCGGCTGCTTTGACGGGGATAATGCTGCGTTCCCCGTGCTCGTCGATAAGCGTGAGCCCCACCTCACGAAGACGTGTCAGGGTCTCGCCGCGGGCGAGAAAGACGACATCATAACCCGCTTGCACGAGGCGACCGCCAAACCAGCCGCCGACAGCTCCTACACCTAAAACTCCAATCCTCATAGCTGCCACCTTACGACTTCCGCACTGAGCGCGAAATAGGTTGCATGCGGTTGTCCACAGGCAATCCAGGCTATCCCCAAATGTGAAATTTGAGCTTGAATTACTACCTTGTCAAAACTATGTAAAGCGGAGTAGGGTCGAAGTTAATAGATATCAACCCAGGGTTGTTACTCTTTTGAGGCAAGACCTGAGGCCCACAGTTTGTGGTGCCTCGGGTCTTTTTGCGTTTAACGGCCCTGCTTACTGTGAAGGAAGGTCACGATGGGGTCGTCAAAAGATTCCAGCGCGAGGGCAATAGTTGAAAACCTCGGTGGACCCGGAAACATCACAAGCATGACGCACTGTGCGACGCGTCTGCGTTTTGAACTCGGTGATGTCTCCAAGATCAACGAGGACAAGATTGACAAGGTGCCGGGCGTACTCGGTGTCGTTCACCAGGGCGATAACCGCTACCAGGTCATCTGTGGCGGTGGCGTCGAATCGATGTACACGGCAATTAAGCATCTACCGGAAATGAAGGGCGCCGGCGCAGTCGCCACTAAGTCCGACGCAGACGTTAAGGCAGAAGCTCGCTCGAAGGCACGCGGCAAGTACTCCTGGTTGGACAACTTCTTCGAGTACCTCTCCGATTCGTTCCGCCCAATCCTGGGCGTGCTGTTGGGCGCATCGCTGATTATCGCTATTGCCGCGGTTCTCGACGGTCTGAACATCGTCGACTTCCGCGCTGAGGATAAGTCCGCTACTTGGATCTTTGTTGACGCCATGTGGCGCAGCGTCTTCTACTTCCTGCCAATCATGGTCGCCTACAACGCAGCGAAGAAGCTGCGGGTAGATCCATGGCTGGGCGCAGCCATCATGGCTGCCCTAATGACGCCGGAGTTTATGAGTCTGCAGGATACCGATCGCTTCTCGGACACCATCAAGACAGTCAACGAGGAACTCGGTACCGAAACTTTCACCGCCAACATCTTCGGCCTGCCAATGCAGCTCAATGACTACGGCGGACAGGTCTTTGTACCGCTGATCATGGTCGCCATCCTGGCAGTGGTCTACCACGGTTTGAAGAAGATCTTCCCGGAGAATGTGCAGATGGTCTTCGTGCCGTTTATCTCCATGTTGATTATGATTCCGCTGACCGCTTTCCTCATCGGCCCACTGGGAATCTGGCTGGGTAACGGCATCGGCTCCGGCCTGGCATGGATGAACTCGAACGCACCGTTTGTGTTCGCAATTCTCATCCCGATGCTCTACCCGTTCCTGGTGCCACTGGGTCTGCACTGGCCACTGAATGCGCTGATGCTGGTCAATATCCAGACTCTCGGCTACGACTTCATCCAAGGCCCGATGGGTGCCTGGAACTTCGCCTGCTTCGGAGCAACTGCCGGTGTGCTGGTTCTTTCCATGCGCGACCACGACACTCAGATGCGCCAAACTGCAACGGGTGCACTCGCTGCCGGTCTCTTCGGTGGTATCTCCGAGCCGTCCCTCTACGGTATTCACCTGCGCTTCAAGCGGATTTACCCGCGCATGCTGCTCGGCTGTTTCGCCGGCGGTCTGACTATCGCCATCCTGTCGGCTCCGTTCGGTGGTGTGACAACCAACGCCTTCGTCTTCACCTCCCTCATCACCACTGTCGTGTTCAAACCGATGTGGGTCTACCTGATTTCCGTCGCCGTGGCATTCTTCGTCGCCATGTTCGCCATCATTCTCACCGACTACCGCACGCCGGAAGAGAAGGCTGAGGCCGAGGCCGCACGCGCCGCAGAGCTTGACGACGAACCCAGCGACGCCACCCCACACGCTGCCACCAGTGGCTCCGATTCGGCTCCAGCTGAGGCTTCCGGTGACGCTGGTACCAACGCCGAGGCTGCCGCACCGGCTGCTGCGGCAGCTGGCGCCGGTGGTGTCGCAACTGCCGTTGATACCAAGCCTGTACAGGTGCAGGCCCCGGTTGCCGGTGAGGTTGTCAGCCTTGCTGAGGCCGGCGACGCGGTCTTTGCCTCCGGTGCTCTCGGTGACGGTGTCGGTATCAAGCCGACCAGTTCTACCGTGGTCGCACCCGTATCGGGCACGTTGATGACTGTGGCAAAGACCGGTCACGCCTTCGGTATTAAGACCGATGACGGTGTAGAGGTACTCGTCCACGTCGGTATCGACACGGTCAAGATGGCCGGTGAAGGCTTCGATGTCCAGGTTTCCAAGAAGCAGCACGTCGAGGCCGGCGATGTTCTTGCCGAGGTCGATTTCGACAAGGTCAAGGAAGCTGGCTACCCAACCACGACACTGATGACCATCACCAATACCAAGAAGCTGACCAAGGTTTCCCCGGTCACCGGCATCTCCGTCCAAGCCGGCGACACGGTCATCGAAGTTCAGCCATAATTGATTTCTAGAAGGCATACCGGCCTGAAATCCCTCAACTTATGGAGGAGTTCACGGTTACCGACATGGAAATCCTGAGAGTATTCAATAACAACGTGGTTCTGGCCAAGGACGCGACCGGCGAGAAAATCATCACCGGCCGCGGCATTGGCTTCAAGGCCCTCCCGGGGCAGCCGGTTGATTCGAGCAAAGTTGTTCGCATCTTTGTCCCAGCGGAAGGCCGTGATCCGGACCATATTGCCACGATGCTCACAGAAATTCCGCTGGCTCACATGACTCTTGTGACCGATGCGGTAACCGCAGCCGGCCTGCCGGAATCAATGACGAAGAACGCTTCCCTCCTTGTGGCGTTAGCCGATCACATTGGTTTCGCCATCATGAGGGCAGCTAACGGGCAGCGAGCAGATTACCCGCTGCTCGCGGAAGTCAGCCAACTTTATAGTGAAGAATACGCGCAGGCGCAGGCGATTTTGTCGCATATCAATCGCGCTCTCAATGACCGTCGTATAGCACCATTGCCCCGTTCCGAAGCAGTGGCTATTACGTTGCACCTGGTCAACGCCGGGTTTGCCACGGGTGATTTGAGCTTCACCTACACCATGACGGGCGTCCTGCAGCAGCTGCTCACAATCATTGAAAGTGATTTTGGCATCACGCTGGAGCCAGAGACTGTCAATGTGGGGCGCTTCATCACACACCTGCGCTACCTGTTCGTCCGGATTGCCAAGCATGAGCAGTTGAAAGATCACTCCTCCGCTATTGGCCAGGCCATCCGTGACTCCGCCCCAGAGGCGTTTCGCTGCGCACAGCGTATCTCCGCAGTCATTGAACTGCGTCTGGGGTCGGGGTTGACGGAAGACGAAGTTTCCTACCTCACCCTGCACATTGCACGCATTGTGCAGGCAGCGGCTGTATCTCCCACCGCCTCCAGGGTTTCCCGGAGCGTTCGCGACGTTGATGCTAAGCAAGCACCAGCGGGCGGCGCACCCGCGGTGGGATGTACAGGCACTGTGCCTGAGTCAGAAAATTTCACATATTCGACCCGAAAGGATTCAACCATGATTACTCGTACCGCTACCATCGGTTCCTCCGTAGGCCTGCACGCTCGCCCGGCTTCCCTGTTCACTCAGGCTGCTGCTGAGTACGACTACGACATTGTCATTTCCCTTGACGACGAAGAGGCCGATGCCGCCTCGATCCTGGAGGTCATGACCCTCGGCGCTAAGCACGGCGACGAAGTCACGCTGAGCTGCGAGGACGACTCCGCAGCTGCAGCTCTGGACGAGCTTGCAGCCATGCTCGAGCGCGACCTTGATGCCGAGTAAGCCCAGCTAGAACGCTCCTGGATAACACCACGGCACACCACGACCGACGAGTATCCCCGCAGAGGTCCCGAAAAGGAGATCGGAAGCAATGAACGAGCAGCACACTGTCATCTATGGCATCGGTGTCTCGACCGGTACGGCCAGCGCTGAAGTAGTAAAGGTACTCCCCGCCCCGGGAGTTGATACTCAAGAGCCGTCGTCGACCGATCCCGTCGCCGATGGTGAGCGCGTCCGCGCGGCGATGGCCAACGTCGCAGAGTCGCTGAAGAAGCAGGCTGAGCACTCCAGCCCGCAGGCACGCCCGATTCTGGAGGCCACTGCGCAACTGGCTTCCGACAGGGCGCTCGCCAAGGCCGTGGTGAAGAAACTCAAGGCGGGCTCCGGCATCACCCAGGCCGTTCACGATGCCGTTGAAGACTACGCGCAGCTCCTAACCAGTCTCGGTGGCTACATGGCTGAACGTGTCACCGACCTCTACGATGTTCGCGACCGCACAATTTGCGAGCTGCGTGGCCTGCCAAAACCGGGCGTCCCGGATGTCTCCACCCCAACTATTCTGCTTGCCGACGATCTCGCGCCCGCCGAAACCGTGGGTCTTGACCCCGGGTTGGTCGTAGGCATTGCCACCGCCGGTGGCGGGCCGACCAGTCACACGGCTATCCTCGCAGCACAGCTGGGCATTCCAGCCGTCGTTAAGGCGAAGGGCGTCATGGAACTCGAGGCCGGTACCTTCGTCGCCATTGACGGCGGCGCCGGTGAGGTAATTGCGAATCCGACCGCCGATGAGGTCGCCGCGTTGGAAGAGCGCGCTCGACGCCGGGAAGCAGCCCTGGCGCAGTCTGTGGGCGCAGGCAAGACCGCTGATGGGTACCCCGTGAATCTGCTGGCCAACATTGGTACGGCGGAGGATGGTGAGTCTGCAGCAGCGCAGGACAATGAGGGCACCGGCCTGTTCCGTACTGAGTTCCTTTTCCTCGACCGCGACAAGGCTCCGAGTTTGGAGGAACAAACGGAAACCTACACTCGTGTGCTGAAGGCATTCGGTGAGCGACGCGTGGTTGTGCGCACGCTGGATGCGGGTGCGGATAAGCCGCTGAGCTTTGCCGACCTAGGCGAGGAAGAAAACCCGGCGCTGGGTCGCCGCGGACTGCGCCTGTCGCAGGCTCGGGAAGATTTGCTGGATACGCAGCTGGATGCACTCGCCGCTGCGTTTGACGCCACCGGCCGTAAGGCTGACCTGCGGGTTATGGCTCCGATGATCGCAACGGTCGAAGAAACAAAGTGGTTTGCAGACAAGGCACGGGAGCGTGGCCTGCCGAAGGTCGGCATCATGATTGAGGTCCCCGCAGCAGCAATTCGCGCGAAGCAGCTGCTGTCCATTGTGGACTTTGCCTCCATTGGTACTAACGACTTGTCGCAGTACACTATGGCGGCCGACCGTATGCAGGGGGCTCTGGCGGATCTCCTATCGCCATGGCAGCCGGCTGTGCTGCAAATGATTAAGTCCGCATGCAAGGGCGGCAATGCTACCGGCAAGCCCATTAGTGTCTGCGGTGAAGCCGGCGGTGACCCGCTGCTGGCACTGGTCCTGGTGGGACTCGGCGTGAGCTCGCTGTCCATGGCTTCCAAGAAGGTGCCGGCCGTCCGCGCCGCTCTCCGCCTCCACGACCGCGCTACCTGCCAGCAGATGGCAGCATACGCTGTCGATGCCGAAACTGCAGCCGATGCGAAGGCCGCAGTGACCGCGCTGGTGGATCCGAAAGTGAAGGATCTGCTGTAGAGCAGACGGAATTAGTACTAAGCCTGGCGTACACACGCTGTCAGCGTAAACGTGTGCGCCAGGCTCTTTCTCTTTTGTTCGCTGCCCCATCACAGGCAGCAAACTTTCTGGGAAATTTCTTGATTTTCCCTCTCTCGAACGCCCCATTAGGATAAATAGAGTGCCTTCGTCGGCACCACCAACGCCGTCGAAGCCCCTTAATAATTCAAATAAAGACGGCTCATACAAGCCGCAACTTAATTCACGCATCAGGCTCCACCCAGCCCGTGAAAATTCACAATTTCACATTAAGAGTGTCAGTTTTCGACATCGTGGCCTTTCATCTACATGGGCACACGAACTGCAATTGCGCTGCTGTAACGGGCGTTTGCGCCACCGCAGCACAGGCAACAACGGCGTCGCCACAGCAGCTTGCAGCATCGCCCTTGACCTTACGGGCGACACTAATTTAGAAAGAACACAATTCTCATGACCAAGTCGAGCGGAGTGGAGTCCCTGAAGTCTTTCGCTTCCATTATCGTTGTTACAGCTCTCATGCTGTTTTCGATGTTCTTCGGCGCGGGCAACCTCATCTTCCCGCCGAAGCTCGGAGTGGATTCCGGTACCAATTTTGGCCCCTCAATCACCGGCTTCCTGCTCACCGGTGTGGCGTTGCCAGTTCTGGCCATCATCGCCATCGCCATTTCAGGCAACAACCTGCGTGACCTAGCGTTTCGCGCAGGCCGCATCTTTTCCTTGGGCTTCCCGGTAATCGCATACCTTTCCATCGGTGCTTTCTACGCTCTGCCGCGTACCGGTGCCGTGTCGTACGAAACCGGTGTCCAGCCGATTTTCGGCAGTGATTCACTGGCCGTCGCTGCGGCCTTCTACTTTGTTTTCTTCGGTATCGCCTTAGCATTGGCGTGGAATCCGAATGAGATTGTGTCCAAACTGGGCAAGATTCTCACTCCGGCTCTGCTGATTCTCTTGGTTGTATTGGTTGGAATGTCGGCATTCAAATTCGATGCCGCTCCAGCTGCGCCAATTGAGAAGTACTCCTCTACCCCATTTGCCTCCGGCCTAGTCGAGGGCTACCTCACCATGGACTCCATCGCCGGCCTGGCATTCGGCATTATTGTCATTTCTGCCCTCCGCGTCAGCGGTGTCCCAGAGGGCAAGCGTATGGTTCGCGGCACAATGATCTCAGGCCTGTTCGCCGGCATTTTGCTGGCCATCATCTACTTGGGTCTGGGCTATGTCGGCCAGGTGCTGCCGAATGCCGCCTCCTTCGATAACGGCTCGGGCATTCTCGCAGAGGCTTCCAAGCTGGCCATGGGCCAGGTCGGACAGATTGTCTTCGGCCTCATCGTTCTGCTCGCATGTATGACCACCGCTGTCGGCCTGATTGCCGCCACCAGCGAGTTCTTCAACCTGCTACTTCCGGGCATCAGTTACAAGGCCTGGGCGATTATCTTCACGGTCATGTCCTTCGTAATGGCAACACAGGGGCTGTCTCAGGTACTGGCGATTGCCGCGCCAATCATCACCTTTATTTACCCGCCGGCTATCACGCTGATTGCACTGACTCTTCTCGACCCGGTCATTTCCTACTCCTTCAAGCTGCATTACACCTACCGCCTGGGCGTCTGGGTTGCCACCATCTGGTCGGGTATCTCGGTGCTCTCCGGTTTGGGTGTCGGTGGTTCTGCTTTGGCGGACTTCCTCAGTCTCGTACCTGGTCAGACCATCGAGTTCGGATGGTTCCTGCCAACTCTGGCAGCGACGGTAATTGGTTACGCAATTGACGTCGTCACGCGAAAGCAGCGCGCAAATCGCCCGGCGAGTGTGCTTGCCGACGAGACCGTTGCAGAAGAGGTAGCCGAAAAGGCGTAAAACCACACCCGGTTATTTGCGTTGCATAACGTAAATACCGCACGCTAGAGAAGTAAATTCCATCCGAACAAGGATTGACTATGAGTACCCGAATGCGTTTTACGCAAACGCTCCTATTCCGCGTTATTGTCGCGATTATTCTGGGCATTGTCTGCAGCTTTTTCTTCCCGGAATGGCTGGCTCGAATTTTTGTCACTTTCAATGGCCTCTTTGGTAACTTCCTGGGCTTCTTTATCCCGGTGCTGATTTTTGCCCTCATCACGCCGGCGATTGCCAGCCTGGGCCGCGGCGCCGGAAAGTGGCTGGGTATTACCACTGCTATCGCCTACGGCTCGACGGTGTTTTCAGGCTTGCTGGCCTACGCCGCCACCCAGGGGCTCTACCCTTGGCTGCTCGGCGCTGACCAAGCCGGCGCATCGGTGGATATTGATGAGGGCGCGCTGGAGAGCTTCTTCAATGTGGAGATGCCACCGCCGTTTGACGTCATGACCGCCCTGTTGCTGGCTTTCACGGTCGGTGTGGCGATGACCACCGTGAAGTCGGACTCGCTCTACCGCGGTGCGACGCAGCTGCGCGACGTGATTATGAAGATCATCTCGGCGTTTATCATCCCGCTGCTGCCGATTTACATCTTTGGCATGTTCCTGTCTATGGGCATGAACGGCAACCTGACCACGACGCTGTCGATGTTCTTCAAGGTGCTGCTTCTGGCAGTCATCGGCACCGTGCTCCTGTTGGCAATCCAGTTCTCCATCGCTGGCGCCATCGCTGGCCGTAGCCCGTGGACGTCCCTGAAGAACATGCTGCCGGCTTACGTCACCGCACTCGGCACCTCCTCCTCGGCCGCTACCATTCCGGTGACGTACAAGGCCGCGCTGAAGAATGGTGTCTCGGAGAAGGTCGCTGGCTTTACCGTGCCGCTGTGCGCAACCATCCACCTGGCCGGTTCGATGATGAAGATCACGCTGTTCGCGTTTGCGGTGATGTTCATGGCGGACAAGCCGCTTTCGCCGGGCATGGCCATCGGCTTCATTCTCACTTTGGGTATCACCATGATTGCGGCTCCGGGCGTTCCGGGTGGCGCAATTATGGCCGCGGTCGGTGTGCTGCAGTCCATGCTGGGCTTCGATCAGGAGCAGGTCGCTTTGATGATTGCCGCCTACATCGCCATCGACTCCTTCGGTACCGCATGTAATGTCACTGGTGACGGTGCAATTGCCATGATTGTTAACCGCTTTGCCAAGGATGATGTCATCGACCGTTCCGAAGAGCTCAGCTTCGACGCTGAAGAGGCCAATTCCGCATCTTCCACAACCGAGGCCTAACTGGCTTCGGTGCATATGTAAAAATTAAAGAAAACATCCACCGGTCAACCCCGTCGCAATCTTTCAAAAGGCCTTCTTATGGGCCGATGCGGCGGGTGTTGGCATACATGTAAGGGGCCCGCCTTGGACTTCATTTCGACTCGCGACCCAGAGCGCACGCCGCACAAGTTCTCAGACATTCTCCTGGGAGGTCTCGCTAACGACGGTGGCCTCTACCTGCCGGTCGAGTACCCACAGGTTGACGATGCCACTTTGACGCGTTGGCGCTCCGTGCTTGTCGACGACGGTTACGCAGCCTTGGCTGCAGAGGTCGTCAGCCTTTTTGTGGACGACATTCCACTGGAGGATTTGCGCGGTATCTGTGCACGGGCGTACACCTACCCGAAGTTCTCCGATCCGGATATTGTGCCGGTGACGAAGCTGGAAGATCAGCTCTACATCGGTCACTTGTCCATGGGCCCCACAGCGGCATTCAAGGATATGGCGATGCAGCTGCTCGGTGAGTTCTTCGAGTATGAACTGGCTCGTCGTGGCGAGACCCTGAACATCCTCGGCGCCACCTCTGGTGACACGGGTTCCTCGGCCGAGTATGCAATGCGCGGCCGTGAGGGAATCAGCGTGTTCATGCTAACTCCGGCTGGTCGAATGACCGCGTTCCAGCAGGCTCAGATGTTTGGTCTGCAGGATGCCAACATTCACAACGTCGCCCTCGACGGTGTCTTCGACGATTGCCAGGACATCGTTAAGGCGGTCTCCGGTGACTTGGAGTACAAGGCCAGCCGCCACATTGGCGCAGTCAACTCCATCAACTGGGCTCGCCTGATGGCTCAGATCGTGTACTACGTCTCCTCGTGGATTCGTGTCACTGGCGGCAACGGTGCTGAGGCGAACAACGCGCAGAAGGTCAGCTTCAGTGTGCCGACCGGCAACTTCGGTGATATTTGCGCCGGCCATATTGCGCGCCAGATGGGTGTGCCAATTGACCGCCTGATTGTGGCTACCAATGAAAACGATGTCTTGGATGAGTTCTTCCGCACGGGTGCCTACCGCGTGCGCAGCGCTGCGGAGACTCAGGCTACCTCTTCCCCATCGATGGATATCTCCCGCGCGTCTAACTTCGAGCGTTTCATCTTCGATCTGCTGGGGCGCGATGCTGAGCGCACTGCAGACCTCTTTGGTGTCAAGGTCAAGGAGGGCGGCTTCTCTCTTACTGCTGATCCGATCTTCCCGGAGGCTTCTGCCCAGTACGGTTTCCTCTCCGGTCGCTCGACTCACGCTGACCGCGTCGAGACCATCAAGGACTGCTGGGAGCGCCTAGAGGTCATGGTCGATCCGCACACCGCTGACGGCATCCACGTCGCCCGCGGCCTGGTAGACCAGGTATCCACCCCAATTGTCTGCCTGGAGACCGCTCTGCCGGTAAAGTTCTCCGAGACCATCCTGGAGGCCACCGGACGCGAGCCGGACTGCCCGGAGCGTTTCGCGGACATCATGAATGCCCCGCGCCGCGTTACCGAGCTGCCGAATGATGTCGATGTGGTGAAGAAGTTCATCGACGACAACGTGGCTTAAAACCGGGCATAGCCCAACCTCCCCCCCCCATCCGCGCAGCAGCGATGTGGAATAGTGCCCTCTTTTTTAAGGGCAAACGGCATTATCTTGGGCTATAGGGCTGTTATTACCCCCGTGATTACCTCACAATTGTTCACATGAGTTTCACTCGAGTTAATAGCCGTCCTATGCCCCACGCGCCCGCATCTTCCCCGCAGGAAGGTTCCCAAAAGACAACCACGGTCTCGCGGGCGCTGGCCGACACACTGGCCCAGCACTGCGACCACTGCTTCGGTCTCATCGGCAACGCGAACTCCCACTTCACGTCAGCCCTTACTGAATCGGGATTCGGCTACTCCTCCGTCCGACACGAATCGGCTGCTGTCGGGGCCGCCGATGCATTCCACCGTGCAGGTGGAGGGCTTGCCATCGCGACCGCCACTTGCGGCGCAGGATTTACCAATGCGCTAACCACTCTGGCCGAGGCTCGAGTAGCCCGTATTCCGCTAATTTTTGTCGTCGGCACGCACCCGGAACGCCCACGTCCCTTTGACCTTAATCAGGCGGCGCTCCTCGACGCCCTCGACGTCTGTCATCGCACCGTTACTCCCGAGTCCGCGCTTGACGACGCAAACTTTGCGGTCCAGCACGCACTGAGTTCTCGGCAGCCTGTCGTGCTGCTGCTCCCCTATGACATCCAAGAAGCACCGATTACGGCATCTGCGTCTGAAACACAGTCGACTAATCAGGAGCATCTGCACACCGGCCGACCAGAATGGTTGGAGTCAACTGTCGCGTCGCTGGCCGAGGAACTGCAAACTGCCCGTCGCCCACTCATTATTGCTGGTAGAGGTGTGTTGCTCTCTGGTACCGCAGATCTAGTTCGCCGCATCGGGGACGGTGCGGGGGCACTGTTTATGCACTCAGCGATGGCTCGTCATGTGCTTTCCAGTCCGTGGCAGATTGGCACCGTGGGCGGTTTTGCGCACGCGTGGCAGGTGGAGCTAGCTCGACAGGCCGATGTGGTGCTGTTCCTGGGAGCAAGCTTCAACGCTTTCCAAAACCGTGGCGGCAGCATGTTTGCACCGGACGCGAAGATTATCCAGGTTGTCGACGAGCCCCATCCCGCTGCTCAGCCGTCGGTGACACCGCTATTGGCTAAGTTGGAGGAACTTCTGCCCGTACTGGCAGAGCAGCTGGAGAAGTCCCGGGGGTCGTCGTCAAGCACATGGCGTGCGGAGTTGAAGACACTGCCGACGACAGCGGAGGTCGAGTCGCTGACGTGCGCGGATGGCCGGTTGGATCCGCGGGCGTGCCTGCAGTATCTGAATCGTATCCTGCCCAATCAGCGCGCTGTGTGTACTGACGGTGGCCATTTCCTGGGGTGGGTTCCGAAATATCTTGATGTGCCTGGTCCGCAGCAGCAAGTGATTGTGGGCACGGCGATTCAGTCAATTGGTTTGGGCATGGGGTCACTTGTCGGCCTCGCGGCGGCACGCCCCAAGGACTATTGCGTGCTAGTCGCCGGTGACGGTGGCGGCACGATGGGTATTGCGGATTTACCTGCGGCGATTGAGCAGCTGCGGCGTGGTCGTGGCGGTTGCGTGGTGTTCATTAACGATGCTGCCTATGGCGCGGAGCTGCACCAGTTTGGCGATGTCGGGTTGGACACCTCGTCCATGGAGATTGCCGACTACGACTTCGCCGCAGTCGGACGTGCCTATGGCGCTCACGGTTTCAGTGTCGGCGAACCTGAGGACTTTGCCCAACTCGACGCCTACTTCCATGACGTTTCCAACTCCGATGAGGCTTCCGTTGCCGTAATTGATTTCAAGGTCTCACGGCTGGTGGTCGCGGACTTCGTGAAGGAAGTTCTGGCTAAGGCACAAAGGTAGTTTGCCGCAGGCATGATCGGGGCCATCTAGGCCCCGGTGCGACCCCTCTTCAGGCCGGTTGGTTGATGGGGTCTACAATGTGGCGAGTGGTAAAGCAGCGTAACGGTAAAGATCAGATTTCATCAACAGATCAGCCCGCCACCGCAGTGGCAAAGGACCCGCGCGAGCATGTCACTGGTCGCGCGATTGCCGTCTGGCTGGCGGCGCTGATTACCTACATCGTTGCCATCGTCGGCCGCACCTCCATGGGTGTCGCTGGCGTCGAGGCGCTCGATCGCTTCCATATCAACGCCTCCCAACTCGCGCTGTTCACCGCCGTGCAGGTTGGCGTCTACGCCCTGGCGCAGATTCCGACGGGCATCATCATTGACCGCGTCGGCGCCAAGAAAACGATGGTCGTGGGCGCACTGATCATGGCACTGGGCCAGGTCATCATTGCGTTCACGACATCGTATCCGCTGGCTGTCATTGCTCGTGTGTTCATCGGCGCCGGCGATGCCACCGCATTCCTCGGTGCTATGCGGCTGCTTCCCGCGTGGTTCCCACTGCGCGTCACTCCGCTGTTCACGCAGCTCACGGCTGGTCTTGGCCAGCTCGGCCAGTTCATCTCTGCGGTCCCGTTCCTCGCGATTCTGCACGCCGCGGGGTGGGTGCCCGCGTTCTTGTCGCTGAGCACCGCGGGTCTTCTCATCGCTATCGTAGGCATGATCGCGCTTGCCGACGTCCCGGAGAACTCCTCCACAGCCAAGATGTCACTTCGTAAACGCCGCGCCGCCGAGAAGGCCGCGAAAACGGCTGCCGATGGCGGAGCCTCTGCCGCAGCCGATGAGAAACTAACTATCGGCCAGACTCTGAAGATTGTGACCACTCACCCGGTGTGCTGGCAGGGTTTCTTCACTCACTGGACTGGTTTGATGCATCAGTGCATCTTCACATTGCTGTGGGGCATGCCTCTGATGATGCTAGGTATGGGTCTTAAGCCCTCCGAGGCCAGTGTGGTGCTGGTCGTTAACACGCTGTCAGTAATTATCGCCGGGCCGTTGATGGGCATGGTCTCGGCACGCACCGGCCGCGACCGTATCAAGGTTGTTGTCGCAATCGCGTTTATCAACATGGCCGTCTGGCTTGTGTTCCTGGCACCGAGCAACCCACCAGCGTACTGGGCAATTATCGTAGTCAACATCCTAATGGCCGGTCTTGGTGCAATGTCCAACTTCGGCTTTGACTCAGTGCGCGAAGAGGTCGATCGCAAGGTACTCGCCACCGGCACTGGGTTGGCGAATATGGGCGGTTTTGTGGCCACCATGCTCGCTGCACAAGGTGTCGGCTTCCTGCTGGATATTGCAGCTCCCGATGGAAATTACACCTGGGAGACCTTCCGCATTGGCTGGTTGGCTGTCGTCGGTGTGTGGGTGATTGGTTTCGTTGGCCTGCTGGTTGCAAAGCGTGCGGCGGCACGCTTTGTCGCCCAGCAGAGCCGTTTTGAGCTGGAACCTACGGAGTAGGAACTACAGGAAGTCGAGAGACGGAGCGGCTAGAACAGCGAAAGCTGCTCTGGTCCTTCCAGTCCCTCCGAGTCATCCGAGTCCTCCGATCGCCCAGAGGAGTCTGCGCGGCCGCTATCCGCCGTGCGTTCGCTGCCATCGGTCTGAGCACCATGGGAAGCGCGCTCACCGGTGTCAGTTTCGGAGGCTGCGTTCTCCGGGACGTCGTCAAGCGAAGGCGTTGATGCTACGGCCTCACGCTCATACATTTCCTGCAGCTTCTCGGTCTTGGTAATGCGGACTAGCTCGGCGTAGATGACCAGCTTCATAGAACTATTGACCAGTGGCCCCAGCTGGGAAAACAGGACATCGACGTCGCCGTCAACCGCGAGGCAAGCGCGACGCAGGCTCTCCTCGGAAATAATCCAGCGAGAAGTTTCCGCGCAGGTTTCGCGGTCGCCGATGAAGTCCAACGCGAGGGCAACCTGGTTGCTGGCGACGCCATCCAATGTGGCAGCCAGGCGCTCGTTAGGTGCGGCATCCTTGAACAGGCGGGCAATCTGGACTGCCTCCGCCGTCGGCACCTGGCCAGCGGCATACTCAGCGATGAGTTCGGCCATGCGCTGAGCACCGACGTGCTGATCAGTCAGCCAGATGTCGTGCAAGGCATACATGATGGCCATGGCTTGCCAGGAGGCGTGCCCATGATAGAGAATACCCAAGATGCCGGCCTGCTCCAGCAGCCAACCGACCATCGCTTCCCCATCGGCGCCATTGCGAGCGCAGAGGTTGTCGACATTCCAAGCCATATGCCCTTCGACGCAGCAGCCATAGAACTTCTGATCTTCCTCCAGCTGCGCGGCCAGTGACACTACTTCACGCGCGGCATACGGGTAGCCGTAGGCAAGGGTGGCATGCGACAGATCATCGACGCCCATGGTCACCCACGGAAACTCGCCGTGCCACGGACCGCGACCAACGAGGAAGCCCGCCGCGAGATACGCCCATCGGGTCGAGGCATCAGCGTTGTACCAGTACTGCAGTGCGCGCGGCGTCGGATGCCCGCTGTCAGCGTGAATCAATCCCGCGTTGACCAGCATCTCCACAATCCAGGGCGCCGCGAAAGCACTCGCCCCTATTGACGCTGCGAAGTCCTGAATCCACAGCAGGCTCGATTCCTCATACATGTGCAACGGGTCCTTCAGACGTCCGTCGCCGCTGCCCGCAGCATCCATAAACGCCGAAGCAAACGCCACCGCAGCCACCGAAGCTTCGGTCAATTCCTTTGACTCCAGCGTTGCCGGGAAAGACTCCGTCGGATGCGGCTTACGAATCGACCACATGTCGCCCTTGAGCGCCAACGCGACTGCGCCCACCAGGCGGGCAACCACTGTCGATTCGTTGCGTGCTTCCGATTCTTGCTCAAATGTCGGCATCGCCGGTTCTTCTAGCACAGTCAGCAGCAGACGCTCTTCGGCCCAGCGCACCGCGTCGGCACGTAGTTCAGACCACATATAGGAGGGCAAGTACTTCTCGTCGGTTGCCATCCAGCGCAGCTCATTGCGAATATCCACCGGAGCTGTCATCACCAGAGCCCGCACCTTCACCGGATCGCAGAGGAAGCCTGCAATGAGCTCCACCTGGCGAGCCTGCACATTCCGCACCGTTAAATCGCTGGCGTTCAGGGCTCGCGGTGTGCCCTCTCCCGGCGCGTTATCCGGCTCCAGCCCCATGCGCTCCATACGGCGACTCAGCACATCCGCTGGCATATTCGCCACTAAGTCGGCGACGCGGAAGCTAAGGCTCGGTTCCGCCGGGAACACCTCCGAAATATGTGGCGGCACATGCCACACGCCCGCCGGTTCCTCCCACACGAGCCCCTGGCGCTGGCCACGGCGTAGCACATGCTCAAGCTGCTGCTTGCCGACGCGACGACGCTTGCGGTCAACGCCCTTCGGCGTATCGTGCGCCATCACGTCCGCATCCGATGCCCAATAGGCCACTTCTGTGAGGGTATCCAGCGATGCGGAATCCTCCAGAATATGAACCAAGTGGGCCACATCGAGAACATCGGGATCACAAAAAGACAGCGCCGTATGCGCTGAATCCTGTGACATCAGCAATTCCACCGCCTCTTGCCCAGCAGCTGAGGTATCAGCGGCTGGGCACGTGCGGCTCAATAAAAAACGCAGGTCAGTGCCATCGAGGTTGAGAATGAAATCCTCATACCTAGGGCGTACCGAGTAATCGACGTTGCGTTCCATAGCCCACCATTATGCCCGGTCGCCGTGCTAAGACAAAGGCTGCACCCCGCTGCCACATATTGAGCCTCGCAGCGAGGTGCGGCAGACCTCTGCCCGGCCTACTCGTGGTCGGGGTTCTCCTCACCCCAAAACACACGATTGACGACACGGCTGGAGTGACGAGTCAGACGCAAATAGTGCTCAATAAAACCGTTGGAATCCGATGCCTCCCACCCCGCCGCACCGGCGACCTGAGTCAGCTGACGCCCCGGCTGGGGCAGCTGATCCGTGCGCTTACCACGGGTGAGCACCAGCGCATTGCGAGCATTCGTCGCCATCAGCCAGGCATCCCGAAGTGCGTCGGTATCCTCCGCATCTAGAATTCCGCGGTCTTTCAGCACTTCCAGACACTCCAGCGTCGACGTGTTGTGCAACTCCGGCACCTCGTGGGCATGCAGCATGATTAGCAGCTGCACAGTCCATTCGATATCGGTCAGTGCACCGGAACCGAGTTTGGTGTGGGTACGGCGATCGGCTCCGCGAGGCAGTCGCTCGGAATCAACACGCGCTTTCATACGACGGACATCGCGGACCATCTTGGCATCAGCTCCGCCCTGTGGGTACCTCAGCGGATCGATGGCCTTAAGGAAGCGGGTGCCCAGGTCTTTGTCGCCGGCAATCCAGGTAGCCCGTAGCAGTGCCTGAATCTCCCAGGTTTCACCCCAGCGCTCGTAGTAGGTCACATAGGAATCCAGGGTCCTGACAATCGGGCCCGAGCGTCCTTCTGGGCGCAGGTCCACGTCGACCTCCAATGGCGGGTCCTGGCTTGGCTTTGCCAGCCGACGACGCAACGAGTCACAAATCCTGGTTGCCCACTTGACCGCCTCGGAATCGTCGACAAGCGGCGCTCCATCGGCGTCCTTGCGGGGTTCACAGATGAACATCACGTCGGCATCGGAGCCGTAGCCCAGTTCAGCACCGCCGAGTCGCCCCATACCGATTACGGAGATAATGCCCGGGACCTCCGAGTCAGGATGCTCCAGCGACCACGCACGGATTTCGGCGGCGAGGGCAGCTTCGAGTACGTTGTCCCACACCATCGACAGAGAATGACAGACCTCTTGCACATCCATCAGTCCGAAGAGATCTGCGGAGGCAATGCGCGCGAGCTCTGCACGGCGCAACGCACGTGCCACACCAATGGCCTTAGCTGGACTGTTGTGACGAGCAGCCGCTGCGACCAGCGCACGCCCGACTGCATCGGAGTCGGTATTCAGTAGCTTCGGCCCGGACGCGCCGTCGCCGAACCGTTTAATTACGTCCGGCGCACTCATAATCAGATCAGACGCGTACGGCGAAGAACCGAGCACCCGCATCAACCGCTGGCCGACGACGCCCTCATCGCGCAGCGTACGCAGGAACCACGTTTCGTCGTGGAGCTTCTCAGAGAGCTTGCGATAATTGAGCAGACCCGCGTCGGGGTCTGGCGTCGACGATAGCCACTCCATCAGCGTCGGTAGCAGCATCGCCTGAATACGCGACTTGCGCGAGGTGCCCGCCGCCAGCGCAGAAAGATGCTCGTAGGCGCGATCCGGGTACTGATAGCCCAGCGCGGCCAGCTGGCGCTTTGCCGCATCGGCCGATAGCTGCAGGGTTCCAATGTCCTGCTCCACCACGGAGTTCAGCAGTGGACGGTAGAAAAGCTTGTTGTGCAGGGAGCGGATCTGTGAGCTGGCCAGTCGAACCTGCTTGGCCAGCGGTTTGCTGGCATCGGTGCCGCCCTCACCGACGATGCCAGAGGCGCGACCGAGCCACTGAAGAGCTTCGGTGTCGTCGTCGGCAGGCAACAAATGCGTCCGCCGCATCTTTTGCAGCTGCAGGCGGTGCTCCAGCAGACGGACGAACTCGTAGGCGTTAATCAGCGCGGCACCGTCTTCGCGACCGATATAGCCAGCCTCGACAAGTGCGTCGAGTGCCATCACAGTTGGCAGCACGCGGAGGCTATCGTCATAGCGACCATGGACCAGCTGCAGCAGCTGCACCGCGAACTCGACATCACGCAGACCACCGCGACCGAGCTTGAGCTCTCGGTAGCGAAGCTCTTCGGGGACGTTTTGGACCACACGGGCGCGCATGCGTTGAACATCATCGACGAAGGATTCCCGCTGAGAGGCGGTCCACACCATCGGAGCTAGAGCATCGATGTATTCGCGGCCCAGCTCGATATCGCCTGTCATCGGCCGCGCCTTCAGTAACGCCTGGAACTCCCAGGTTTCAGCCCACCGCTTGTAGTAGGCGACGTGGGAATCCACGGTGCGTACGAGTGCACCCGACTTACCCTCCGGTCGGAGATTCGCGTCGACCTCAAAGAAGCAGTGGCAAGAAATCCGGATAAATTCGCTGGCCAAACGGGTGGCTCGGGCATCCGCCGGCTCTGCGACGAAAATGACATCCACATCGGAGATGTAGTTCAGCTCTTCCGCACCGCACTTGCCCATGGCGATTACGGCCAGGCGTGTTGAGACCGGCGACGAAGGAAAGACCTGTTGCACCGCGACAGAGAGTGCAGCCGTCAACGCCGCATCAGCCAGATCACTGAGTGCCTCCGAGACCTGACGGAATGGGACTTGTGGCTGTCCCGGACGGCGAGGGCCCCGTGGGTACGTGCCAGCCAAGTCGTAGCACGCAATACGCATAATCAAGTCGCGGTAGGCGCACTGCATCGCAACTTCGGCCTCACGGCCGGTTAGCTTCGCACGGTACAAACCGGGGCCTTCAAGCGTGGCGGGCGCAACGACGGGGTTGCGATACTCGGGATCCTCCTGCTTTTCCAGACTGGCCTCATCAGTGAGTTCGATGACCTCGGGCACAGCCCCGACGCTGGAGAGCATCTCGCGGAACATGTCTGCCTCAGTTGGAAACTCAGCTTGGAGCAGAACCCACTTTTCTGGGTGTGCAACCAGGTGATCGCCCAGTGCACTCGAGCCGCCGAGCAGCGCAAACATACGCGTACGTAGCGGCACCTGCTCGCGCATGGCTTCATCGAGACCGGACCAGGTGGCCCAGTTCTCCAGCTTTCCCTGCTGCTCCAGCTCGTCGAGAGCGCCTTTCAGCCGCACTAGCGCCATAAGCGCCAGCTTGGGGTCGCTGGCTCCGGCAAGACCCCACAACAGATGTAGGGACTCCTCGTTGTACCACCCCAAATCTTCCAGGTCAGCCCGCGTCCGATCGTCATTACGCAAGCCCAGCGCTGCGGGCCGCGGCACTGATTGGCGAGATGTGCGAGGTCGATTCATCACCATTGAAACTGGTCACCCAAAAAACAAATTAAAGACGAAAAAGGAAGGGGGCGGTACGGGGAAACTAGTAATCCAGAGTTGTGCGCAGCTCCCACTGCGTCACCTGACGCTGGAACTCGCGCCACTCGCGCCACTTATTGAGCAGGAAGAACTCGTAGACATGGTCACCGAGAGCATCGGCCACCAGATCGGAGCGTTCCATCTCCTGCAGCGCCACCTCCAGGGATGTCGGCAAATCGCGGTAGCCCATCGCACGTCGTTCCCGCTTGGTCAACTCGGAGATGTTGTCCTCTGCCTGCTCCGGAAGCTGGTAGCCCTCCTTAATTCCCTTCAAACCGGCGGCCAAAATCACCGAGTAAGCAAGATACGGGTTACAGGCCGAGTCCAAGGAACGAATTTCCACCCGGCGCGAATGTGCCTTACCCGGTGAGTACATGGGCACACGCACGAGAGCCGAGCGGTTGGCCATGCCCCATGTCGCGGACGTCGGAGCCTCATCGCCAAATGCCGTGCGCTTGTAGGAGTTGACCCACTGATTGGTCACAGCGGAAATTTCGCTGGCGTGAGTCAGAATGCCGGCAATGAAACCCTTTGCGGTGTCGGAGAGCTGGTTTTCATCATCCGGGTCGTGGAATGCATTAGTGTCCCCTTCAAAGAGGGAAATATGAGTGTGCATGCCATTGCCCGGCAAATCCTGGAAAGGTTTCGGCATGAATGTCGCCTGCACACCGTTTTTCATTGCGATCTGCTTAATGATGTAGCGGAAAGACATCACGTTATCCGCCATAGTCAGCGGATCGGCGTAGCGCAGATCGATTTCCTGCTGACCCGGCGCATTTTCGTGATGGGAGAACTCCACAGGGATTCCCATGTCTTCCAACACCGTGATCGCTTCTTGGCGAAAGCGGGGTGCGCGGTCGTAGACCGCCTGGTCAAAGTAACCGCCATTGTCCGTTGGCACCGGCGGCTTTCCATCAGTAGCCAGGCTCTCTACTAGGAAAAACTCAATCTCCGGGTGGATGAACGCGTGGAAGCCCTCGTCGGCAAGCGCCTTAATTTGGCGGCGCAGCACCTGGCGTGGATCTGCCCACGACGGCTGACCATCGGGCATGACGATGTCGCAGAACATGCGCGCGGACGTGATTGTGTCTTCTTTATGCAGACGCGGCATGACCTGGAACGTCGAAGGATCCGGTTGCGCGATAGTGTCAGCCTCGGAAACGCGGGAAAAGCCCTCCACCGCGGAGCCATCGAAACCAATGCCCTCTTCAAAGGAGCCCTCGAGCTCAGCCGGTGCGACGGCAACGGACTTCAGATACCCCAAAATATCGGTAAACCAGAGGCGGATATAACGGATATCTTGCTCTTCGATTGCGCGGAGGACGAATTCCTGCTGACTGTTCATACTTTCCAACGTTACCCAGGTGCCCGGATTCGCGGTACACATTTTGACCATCCGGCGTGGCTAGCCAACTGCCGCGCCCGTGTCATAACCGCTGCCCTCGTGGCCTCGAATTGCGGGTGACTATGGCATGCTCTATTGACATGAGCGGAAAAAAGATTCGTCTGAATAATCTGGCCGAATGGAAGGCTGAGTCTCGCCCCTGGGCAATGCTGACTTGCTACGACTACTCCACCGCGCGCGCTTTTTCCGCCGCCGGTGTCGAGCTGCTGTTGGTCGGCGACTCTGCAGCAAACGTTGTCTACGGCTACGACACCACCACCGAGATCTCGCTGGAAGAAATGATCCCGCTTGCTCGCGGTGTCGTCCGGGGCGCTGGCAACGCACTTGTGGTTGCCGATTTACCCTTCGGCACTTACGAGGCCTCCGATGAGCAGGCCGTGCTGTCCGCCGCGAAGATGATGCGCGAAACCGGCGCACACATGATCAAGATCGAAGGTGGCGTGCGTATCGCCCCGCGCATCCGTGCGCTGGTCAACGCCGGCATTCCGGTCATGGCGCACATCGGTTTCACCCCGCAGTCCGTCAACGCGCTGTCCGGTTTCAAGGTCCAGGGGCGCGGTGCGGGGGCGGACCAGCTGCGTGCCGACGCCCATGCGGTAGCCGATGCTGGTGCCGCGGCCGTGGTCCTTGAGATGGTGCCTGCGGATCTGGCCACCGAGATTACCCGCGAGCTATCCATCCCAACCTGTGGCATTGGCGCTGGTAACCAGTGCGATGGCCAGGTTCTCGTCTGGCAGGATGCCTTTGCAGTTCCGGCCGATGGCCGCAGGCCGTCGTTTAGTTCGGTGTTCGAAGAGGTCGGCGAGATGCTGACCAAGGGAGCGAAGCAGTATGTCGACCAGGTGCACTCCCGCGAGTTCCCTACTGAGGCGCAGAACTTCTCGGGTTAGCTCTTCGATTCGGGGGTAGGATTAGTGGTTATGGCATCTAAGTCTGGTTCTAAGTCCAAAACTCCAACTGCGGCGTTGGAGGTGGAATCTAAGTTCTCAGCTACCCCAGAAGTGGTAGCCCCATCGTTCGATTTCGTTCCACAGGTTGGCTCCACCACCACTGAGGTGCGAAATCTCTCCGCGATTTACCTGGACACGGCGGACCTGCGTCTGACCCGGTCCAAGCACACTCTGCGTCGCCGCACGGGCGGCCCCGATGAGGGGTGGCATCTGAAGGCGCCGGGTACCGGCGGTCGCCTCGAATATGGCGTTGGCCTGGAAGAGGGCTCTGTTAACGGTGAAGGCCGCGATGCTGACTACATCGTGCCTACCGAGTTGCTTGCCCCCGTGCGCGCAATTGTGCGCAATCACCCGCTGCAACCAATCGCGCAGGTAGACAATGAGCGCCACGTCACCACGGTGTTTGCCCTCGATGGCACGCCCATGGCGGAGTTTGCGGATGATCACGTCACGGCGACTTCCTTCCTCGATGGCGGCGAAACCACTACTTGGCGTGAGTGGGAGATTGAGCTGCTCGGGGATTGGGCAAATCACCCGGACGGTAAGGCCGTAATGGCAGCGATGTCCAAGGTCGCTGAGGTGGCTGGCGCCGTGCCGTCGGAAAGCCCTTCGAAGTTGGCGACGGCGTTGGGTGACTCCATCGACTCCGCTCCCCTGCCGCCGGTTCCAGCGAAGCTGCCGAAGGGTACTCCGGGGCGCACTGTGGTCGATGCGCTGGCCGCTAACGTGGCCAAGATGGTCGAGTACGACCCGAAGGTACGCCGCGATGAGTTTGACTCGGTGCATCAGATGCGCGTCGCCACTCGTGAGCTGCGCAGTCATATGCAGACCTTCCACGGCATTGTTGTGGGCGATAAGGTCGCTGAACTGGAGGGCAACCTCAAGCAGCTGGCGGGTGTTCTCGGCGTGGCTCGTGACGCTGAGGTCGTCGCTATGCGCTGGGAGGAGCTGCTGGCCAATCGCGAAAGCGCCGCTTTGGGCGAGGAGCTGCGTGCGAATCTCGTCGAGGATGTCCAGAAGGACTACGACCGCGCTCATCAGCGCGTCATTTTCGCACTCAATTCAAGCGAGTACCTGCAACTTCTCGACGATCTCGATGAGTTCCTCGCCAATCCGCCAATTGCCGCAAATGCGGACGAGGCCGAGGCTGGGGAAAAGAAGTCTAAGAAGAAGGACGAATCGCTTGTCGACGGCGCGGAGAACGCAGACTCCGAGGATACGTCGGCAGCTGGTTCCGAGGTCGCGGCTGAGGCTGATACTGCCGCCGATGCAGCAGCTTCCACGACCTCAGACAAGGCCGAGCCGGAGAAGGTAGCGGCACCGAAGGAACTCGACACCACTGCGGTGCTGCTTGATCACCTGCGCAGCGCGTTTTCGAAGTTCCGTCGTCGCCACAACCTGGTACTCGATGGCCGCGAGGATGCTGACCTGCCAGAGGCAGATTTGGACGAGCGTTACCACGATGTCCGCAAGGCTGCGAAGAAGCTCCGCTACAGCGCGGAAGCTGCTCAGAACGCGGACCTGCCGACCGAGAAGCTCTACGCTGCTTGCAAGAACCTGCAGTCGGTTCTCGGTGACTTCCAGGACACCTGTACTGCGCGCGACTTCGTGCTGGCTCGCGCTAAGCGTGCCTCCCGTGCGGGCAGGGACACCTTCGGCTACGGCGTGCTTTACCAGATGGAGTACTACGACGGCCTGAAGGCCCTGGCTGAGTACGACGATGCCGTGGCAAAGGTTTTCAAGGCCTTCCGCAAGATGGAGAAGAAGATTAAGAAGGGCAAGAAGGCCTAAAGGCGTAGAGCCTTATTTTTCAGCTACTCCCCAGTCGTCATCTTCTTCATCCCAGTCGTCGGCCGCCTTGTTGCGCTCGGCGACTTTTTCCATGGCAGCGCGGGCTTCCTCTTCGGAATCGTAGGGGCCCATTCGGTCGTCCCAACCGGTTTTCTTTCCCTGAAACACCGTGCCCGTCGACGGCTGGTAGTACCACTTACTGCTGTTGTCGCTCACGATTTTTCTCCTCTTCCACATCGAGAACTTGTCGAGTTATCAAGCGGTTCTGTCACCGCCAACTCCACACATAAGCAAACTTGCAGAGAGGCAACCATTTGCCTGCCATGTGCGCTGCGGCGACATAAAATCCCAGTATATAGGTTTGTCACTGTCCCCCGACCCGGGTATTATCGACGGAATTGTTCACCTTAGAACACAAGCGTTGAACGCGAACACTGCACACCAGCACTATGAGTCCGATCTCTGGAGAGGTTTCACCCATGCCCGCCGCACCCGCTGTCGTAAACGACGTCTTCGATGCCGTCGGTTCTAATGCTTCAGTTGCATACGCCCCGGGTTCCATCAACCTGTTGGGTGAGGACTGCGCGTCCTCCGGCGGCATGCTCCTAGCCACCGCCATTCCGGCCTATGCTGCGGTCGGCATCGAGGAAATTGACGAGCAGCAGCTCGTTGTCGTGTACAAGCGCGAAACTACCAAGATGGATTTCCCGGATAGCGTCCCCGCCGCTTTTTCTCAGGTGCCGACCGCTGTCGCGGCTGCCATTGTCGCATTGCAACACTCGCTGCATCTCGTTCCGCGCAACAGCAACGGCCTGAAGGTCACCATTGCCTCCACCATCGCGCCAGGTCGCGGTTTTGGAGAGATTCCGGCAATTCAGTGTGCTCTCGCGCTGGCTCTCAATGCGCGTTTTGGCGACCGCGATGATGTGCCCACCCGCACGCGTATTGCCACCGCTATCCACGAGACCATGGTGCAGATTAAGGGACAGTCGTGGCCGCTGTACCCCTACACCACGGCGCTGCGCAGCCGCCCGGACAGCCTACTGTGCATCAACCACTCCGATGAGGCAGTCACGCAGACGGCGTTCCCGCAGTCGTTGGCGCTGACTGTCGCTTACTCCCCCGATGTCACCGGCGGTTCGCCCGACGAGGAGCGCTACGAGTTCTTCCAGCAAGCCTGCGCCGCTTTTGGCGTGCCGACTCTCGCTAGCCTCCCCGACTCACAAGAGCGGGTCGCGGACTGGGTGCGTGCTCGTCACGAGGTGCACCCGGACGACGAAGACATCCCGACCATCGGCCGTGCCATTCAGTGGCTTGACGAAGCCGACGCATCCTCCGACCGTGCCCGCGCAGTCATCGGCCACATCCGTCACAGCGATATTCAAGCAGCCATCGCAGGGGTTTCGCGCGATGTCAGTGAGCGTGGCTCCGCGCCGTCGGCAAGCTCTGTGCTGGGGCAGATTGCCGAGCTGACCGACACCATTGACTGCGAGAAGATTGCCCGTTGTGCGCCATGCCCGGGTGCGTCGCTGGTGATGTGGTCCCACGTCGACGACGCCGATCGGATTGCCTCCGCGCTTAACGACGGCGGTTCCGAGACCATCCGTGTGGAGAACACTGCAGCCGGCGCGGTGGTCGAGTAATAGAGCTTGTGTGAACGAGTCGGCCTATGAGCCGGATTCTGTCCCTCGGCGCTCCTTTCGGAAAGCGCCGGGTGGCGATCATCCATCTCGGTCTGCCATTGCTGACAGCCTGAAGCAGCACACCCGCGAGTATCGGACGGGCAGCCCTCAAACACTCGCGCACGCGCACGACGAAGCATGCGCGATTTTGCCTTGCTCCTGGTGGGGTTTACCTAGCCGGTGCAATCACTTGCCCCGCTGGTGCGCTCTTACCGCACCTTTTCACCCTCACCGGATCTCCACAGCTTTACGTCAAAGACATCGGCTGTGCGCCCGGCGGTCTATTTTCTGTGGCACTATTCCCGCAGGTCACCCTGGGTTGCTGTTAGCAACCACCATGCCCAGTGGAGTCCGGACTTTCCTCGACAGCGGCCTGGACACACTCTGTAAAAGAGGCGTCCGGTTCCGTTAACTGCCGCGATCACCCGGCCGGCTCGCTCGAATGGTTAGTGTACCCGCCACAACCGCAATTCAAATAACCCGCCGTGCTCGGCTGCTAACCACGCAGGTAGCTGGTGTCGTTAATCAGCCGCACCGATGTCGGCCCATCTGCGTAAAACTCCGCGATGGAGAGGCTGGCCAGGTCCAAGTGCAGGCGAGTGAAGATTTCAAAGCCGCAGCCGAGCCCCTGGCGCAGCAGCGACTTGATTGGCGTGACATGGCTGACTACCAGCACATCCGAGGCACCGAATTGTTGAGCGATGCGCTCACGCGCGGCGCTCACTCGGCTATCGACGGTAGGGAAATCCTCCCCCTCCGGTGGCGCCACGGCCGGATCCGCAAGCCAGGAACTGTGCAGCTCAGGGGTGGCGTTGTGAGCCTCGGAGAAAGTCATGCCCTCCCACTGCCCAAAGTCGGTCTCGCGCAGATCCTCTTCAACGTGGATGTCCAGCCCGAGCGCTTTGGCTGCCGCCTCTGCTGTCTGCTGTGCACGACGCTGTGGAGAGGCCACAATCGCCGAGAAACTCATGTTGCCGCTATCGACCAGCGCCGCCAGGTGACGTGCTGCCGCTTTCGCTTGCTGTCTGCCCACCTCTGTCAGGTCGGGGTTCGAACGGCTTCCCGAGTACTCCCGGCGAATCGACATTGGCGACTGCCCATGGCGCAGCAGCACCAACCGCGTGGGATCCGTAGTCGCCCCCGTCCAGCCCGGCGCGCTATCGCGCTTGTCTGCAGCCTGGCTCATCTACTTGCCTTTCACCGCTCCCAGCGTTTCCGCACGCACAATCATCGCGCCGCATTCAGGACAGAACGTCACTTCTTCCGGCGCGAGCGTGGTGAATTCATGCACGGTTCCGACATCGAGCTCCATGAAGCAGGATCCGCAGGTGCGTCCGTTCAGGCGTGCAACGGGGATGCCGTTAGCAAGCGCTAGACGACGGTAAAGCTTGGCTGCCGAACCATCAATAAGCTTGTCAGCCTCTTCGATTCGGGTCTCAGCGATGGAAATGCGCGCAATGAGGTCAACCTCGGCGTCGTTAAGCCTTTGCTTGGCAGCGACGATGTCATCGTGCGCCTCATCGGCGTCGTATTCGTGCTCAGCGTCGACCTGATAGGCCTCCTGCATGCGCTCATACTGCTGGAGTTCCTGTTCAGCGCGTTCGCGGCGCCGCTTGGTGGAGCGCAGGTCGTGTTCGAGGTCACGGCGCGTGGATGCGTCTTCTGCGGCACCGAGCGACAGACGGTCTGCCTTTTCGCGGGCCTTCAGCTTGTTGATGTCCGATTCCAGCTTGGCAATATCGCGGCCGATATCGGAGGCGCTGAGCTTGGAGCGCGCTGCCTCACTGGCCTGACGGCTGTGCTTTTTGCGCAGCTCCTGCAACTCGGCACGCTCGGGCAGAACGTTCTGGCGGGCGGTGAGCCCATCCAACAGAGTTTGGTTTTCCGCCTTTTCCAACATCGCAACTTGGATTTGTGGACTAAGCCTCATGGTCTTCACTTCCTTGCCTGTGTCGACGATTCTGCCACTGTCCAGGGATCGGTGCGCACCTCAAGGACCTCGGTCGCGACCCCGAGCCTCTCGGCCAGCATGTCTGCGGCCTGGTAGCACCAGGGGAACTCGCTGGCCCAGTGAGCCGTGTCCACCACGCAGAAGTCCGCGGTCCGCAGTGTCTCATCGACAGGATGATGCCGCAGGTCAGAGGTAACGAACGCATCGACGCCCATCTTTGCCACAGTGTCCAGGAAAGAGTCACCTGAACCAGATGCGACGGCAACCGTGCGAATCATCCGCTCCGGATCGCCTGCGCCACGCACGCCCCATGCCGTTGCGGGCAGGCGCTCAGCCACACGGGCGACGAAGTCCTTAAATGGCATCGGCGTATCCAGCGTGCCCACTCGCCCAATGCCCACAGCCTGCTGCGGATCCAAGCCGGTAGCCTGATTGTCCACGATGTCGAAGGCAGGCTCCTCATACGTATGCGCCGCAACGAGAGCCTTGACAATCGCCGCGCGCACGGACCGTGGCGCGACCATCTCCAGGCGTACTTCCTCGACATACTCAATCTGCCCCTCGGCACCGATGAAGGGATTCGCCCCGCTCAGCGGGCGGAACTGGCCGCGGCCGTTAATGCGAAACGCACAGCTGTCGTAGTCGCCGATAGTGCCCGCGCCCGCCTCAAACATGGCTTGCGCGACCTTATCGACGTGATCTGCCGGAACCTTCACTGTCCAGGTATCCAAGCCGGGAGCCGGCTGCGGAGCTAGCGGCGCACCCGGTTCAACTCCGAGCACCGTGGCCAACTGGTCGTTGACACCCGGTCGGGCGCTGTCAGCGTTGGTGTGCGCTGCAAAAAGAGCTACACCTGCCCGAATCAGCTTATGAATAATCCGACCCTTCGGTGTATCCGCCGCCACGGAATTCACACCACGCAGAAGCAGCGGATGGTGCACAACGAGCATCTGAGCACCGGAGGCAATCGCGCGATCTGCAACCTCGTCAGTGCAGTCCAGCGCCAACGCGATGCGACGCACCTCATCCTGCGGGTCACCGCAGATCAGGCCAACTTTATCCCAGTTCTCCGCCAGTGCCGGCGGGTAGGCCGCGTCCATCGCCGCACGCACGTCGGCAACGGTCACCACTGCGTTATTGCCCTCGGCACGGGTCTGCGCAGAGTCCGTCATACATCCATCCCTTCAACATGCATTTCTCTCCAGCTTCTCTTCCAGCGTAGTGAACTCTGCCCCGCCCCATCAGTTCTGCGACAGCAAATCCGCTACTTCCGCAATAAGCCGCCGCACACTCGTCTCGTCCCGCACAGCCAGCCGCCACCACGAACCGTCCAAACCGGCGAAGGTGTCGCAACGCCGCACGGCTACTCCGCGCGCAGCGAGCCGCTGTCTCAGGCGCTCGTGCTTGACGACGTCAACCTCCGCAGCGCCCGGACCATCATGCGTGCTCAGGGCAACCCCCGGGCGTGCCAGCACAAAGGGAGCCTTGGAATCCAACACCTGCCAGCCGGCGGCTACTAACAGCTGTGTCATAGCCTCGCGCTGCTGACCAATCTCAGCGCGGATTTGTGGCAACAGCTCTGCCTCGCGACGCGCGATTGCCGCCATAGCGGTAAGTTGCAGCGTGCCCAGTGGCCAGTGCGGACGCAGTCGCCCCAACTGCGCCAGGAGCTCAGGGGTTCCCAGCGCGTAACCACAGCGCAGGCCTGCGATTGCCCAGGTCTTAGTCATGCTGCGGAAAACGATGACATTATCGGGGATACTGTTCGCTTCCCCCGGCCTGCAATCAGCTAGCGAGCACCGCCGAATAATCTCACCATCGGCGATGTCCATAAATGCCTCATCCACGACCAAGATCCCACAACGGCTGGCGAGCCCCCGCAGGTCATCCGCTGAATGAGCAACACCGGTGGGGTTAGTCGGATTGCCGATGATGACCATCCGACCGTCAAGCTGCTGGGAATGCGGGGAGGAGGCGTTCTCGTGGACGTCGGCAAGCGTAGGCGTGAGCGTGTACGGCGACGGTAGTACCAGCGAATCCACCCCGACTCCCGCGGCGCGGAACGCGGCTTCAGGTTCGGTGAACTGCGGCTGGACGATGGTGGCGGGCAAGCCCAGGTGCGGCAAGAGCGAAAAGCCCTCGGCGACGCCGTGAAGAAGCAGAACCTCGTCGGCGCTGCGATTGTGATTGGCGGCGATGGCGGCGCGGACGTCGGCATCGAGCTGCGCAGACGGATACGCGGCAAGTTCTCCAAGGGACGTGGCAAGCGAGTCCTGCAGCCACTGCGGTGTGGTGCCGTGAACATTGACGGCAAAGTCCAGGTCAGCGCCATGGGCGGCCTGATCGCCGTGATAGCGCAGCGGGTCGTTTAACATGCCATCCAGCCTAATGACCTTTTAGGATGAACAATATGTCCACTGGCCATCGCCCCACTGTCCTTATTGATGTCGACGGCACCATCGCCGATTCTCTCCCCGCAATCGCACATGGGTTCCGCCTTGCATTGAAGGCAATTGACCACCCACTTCCGCCCGAGAGCTTTATCAACACGATCCCCGGCCCGCCAATGGTGGAGACACTCGCATCCCTCGGACTTTCCGACGAACAAGTCGACCGAGCCTTCGCTGTGTACATGGAGCATCAACACGCCGGTGCTTGGCAGCGTGCCGAGATGTTCCCCGGCTGGCCGGAGCTCCTGCGCGATTGGCGGGCAGCTGGTGTCCAACTAGCCACTGCGACGTCCAAGGGCGACTACTTCGCCCGCAAGACCCTGGACAATTTCGGGCTTCTCGACGCCTTTGACTTCATCGGCGCCGCCAGCGACGACGGCTCACGACAGACTAAGACTGAGGTCATTGAGTACACGCTCAAGGAGTTGGGCATTGAAACCGATGAAGCAGTGCGTCCGCACGGTTCGGTCGTAATGGTTGGCGATCGCATCCATGATTTTGAGGGCGCCGCACAGTTCGGCATCCCCGCCATCGCTGTTAAATGGGGCTACGGCTCGGAATCTGAGTGGGCATCGGCAGCGGCGGTGGCGTCCTCGCCTGAGGACCTGAATCGTGTTGTGCGGGAAATGTTGTATCTTTAAGACTCGTCAACGATTAGTGACAATCCTATTTTTATTTTCCGAGAAGTTTGGTTTTGCCTATTATGCTTATGAACTCGTCGCATCGTACTGAGTCCGTGTACGTCGTGTTTGTCTGCTCCGGAAATATCTGCCGCTCCCCCATGGCTGAAATCATCGTCCGTGACGCGGTTGAAGCCAATGCGCTTGCCGACGATGTCCTGCTCGCCTCCTGCGGAATCGGCGGCTGGCATGTCGGAGAACCCGCCGACGAGCGAGCACAAGCCGAGCTGGAAAATGCTGGCTACGATCCGAACCACACCGCGGCACAGCTGGGCGATGAGCACATGGATGCAACGCTTTTCATCGCCATGGATGAATCGCACATCAATGGTCTACTCCACGCTGGCGTGCCAAAAGAGAAGATTCGCCTGATGCGCTCCTTCGACCCGGCATCCCCGAAGGGGGCCGTCGTGGCCGATCCTTACTACGGAGGTCCGGAGGGATTCGTCCGCACTCGAAACGAAATTGAGGCCGCGACGCCGGGAATCATCGCATGGTTGCGTGAGACTCTGGCGCTGGCCTCTGAGCGCTAAGGTTTCAAAACAACCTTTTCTTTTGTTTTGCTGGCATTGCCCCGGTTTCGAAACGCCCAAATCTTATTCAAGATGAAGTTAGCGGGCGTGCCCAAAATAACGCCGATAAGGTTTGCCCAGTAGAGGCGGTTTCTAAAGCCGGTGGAGTCGTCGAAAATATCCACCGGCAGTGCCAGCGGCGAGGTGGGGTTAGTCAGCAGCGTGATGACTACCAGGTTCACAATCAGCGCTGAGATACCTGCAAATAAAAATGGGAAGAACTGCCTAAACCAGTTCGGGCGATTGTCAGTTCGGAAAGTCCAGGACCGGTTGAGCTGGAAGTTCCAGATGTTAGCCACGACAAACGCCAGAGTTGCATAGACGTGGGAGTAACGGATATTCCACCGCGTTCCGAACAAGTTCATAAACACGTCGTGCTCATTGGTGCCCAGACTGAGACCCAACTTGCGGGCAATAATCACGACAATCAGGTTGACAACCACACCTGTGCCGCCGACCAGACCGAACTTGATGAACTGGCGCGAGACTGTGCTGAAGCGGCGTGAAGGCGAAGATTTCGCTGTTTGCGTGCCCACCACGACACCTCTCTTTCCATCTATCCCGGGTAGATTCCCCGTCAAATACGCTCAAACAACTTTACCCGAAGTTCACTCAATCTCCGCGCAGGTGAATCGTTGTGAAAGCGAGATTTCCCTCACGGCAATCAGCCTTTTCCTCCCCCTCATCGCCTCATCAGCACTGTGCTCATTTGGTATGCACTTTTAAAACAGGTGCCACTGCCCACCCGCCGCAACAGTGCCATCCGCTCTAGTGCCAGCCACAGCACCGGGTAAGCTCAATGAATGTGTTTAAGAATGTGCGCCAGTTTCTGACCCCTGGATGGGTTCTCACTGCGATTGTCGCCATTGCGTTTTCCTATCTCGCATTTACTGTTCTGGCTCCGTGGCAGTTGGGTAAGAACACCGCGACGCAGCATCGCAATCAGCAGCTTGAGCACTCATTCGAGCTCGACCCCGTAGATGTCAATGAGCTAATGCCCAAGGGCAAAGGCTTCGTCGAGGGCAACGAATGGCGTCGCGTTACCGCCACCGGGTCCTTCCTGCCGGATACCCGCGTACTATTGCGTAACCGCCCAGTAAATGGCGCACCCGCTGTCCAGGTACTCGATGTCTTCGTCGCTAACAATGGCGAAAACTACCTGGTCAACCGTGGCTTTGTACGCCCTACAGACTCCAGCACCCCCAATGTTGAGCCAGCCCCGAAGGGCACCTTGACTATCTCGGCCTTTACCCGCCGAAACGAGATTCCCGCCGAGACCGCTCCAATCGCCGGCACCCCGCCGCAGGTCTACGGAATCAATACCAAGGAAGTGTCCGAGCTAGTCGACACCGAACTCAACCCCGATTGGCTTCAGCTCTCGGACAAATCCGATGCCGTCATCGAGGCCATTCCGCTGCCCACTCTGGAGTCCGGCCCCTACCTCTCCTACGGCATTCAATGGATTTTCTTCGGCGCTCTCGTGCCGCTTGCCGTCGTCTGGTTCATTCGCGCTGAAATCGTCGAGCGCAGACGAGACCGCGCGGAGCAGGAGGAGATGGCCAAGAACCTCCGCGACGCCGAAGCCGCGGAACCAGTAGATGACGCTGATGCCACCGAGGCCGCAACACCCGAATCGGACGACGACGCCACTCCGACGCCTCCGCCGGCTAAGTCCGACGAGGATCGCGCCGCCGAGCTGCACCGTCAGCGCATGGCGCAACGCTACGGCAACACTGGCCACCGCGCCGCAGGTTATCGCGATAACCGATACGACGAGCGTTTCTAACTCTCAGCTCGCGCTTTCACGCGTCGGATACATCCGGCAATTACTGCTGCTCCGGCGCAGCTGAGCGCAACAATGTTTTGCACTCGCTTGCTCAGCCCTGCGGCACGCCGCACATCGGCCACCGCAGGCCTCCGACCACTGCCAAGCACCGGGCGCATCTCCACTCCGCTGGGATACACCGTCGCGCCGCCCAGCTGCAGCCCCAGCGCGCCTGCAGCGCTTGCCTCCACGACGCCCGCGTTTGGACTTGGGTGGTTGCCGGCGTCTCGTCGCCACGCTACCAATGCTTGACGACGGTCCGGACCTGCAACCACAGTTGCGACAGCTGTAAGTCTCGCGGGGAAGAACCCGGCGACGTCGTCAAGCCGTGCACTGGCCCACCCGAACTGTCGATAGCGAGCGTTGCGGTACCCCACCATCGCGTCGAGGGTATTAGCCGCTCGATGAGCGACCACACCAGGAGCGCCTGCAATGGCACCCCACATGAGAGTGCCGGTGACTGCGTCGGAGGTATTTTCAGCGAGCGATTCGACGGTCGCTCGGGCGATGCCATCAGCGTCGAGAGCTTCCGGATCACGCGAACACAACCACGGCACAAGTTCGCGGGCGGCATCGATGTCGCCGGAGGTGAGTCGGTCAGTCATGCGCTCGCCAGTACGGCGGAGAGTGGTGCCGCCGAGCGAAGCCCACGTGGCGGCAGCCAGCGTGAGACTCGGTGCGACTGTGCTGACTGCGGCGGTAAGCGCTACCGGTGTGGCCACGGCGATTGCGGTGAACGCCACTCCGCGCGCTTTGGAGTCGGCGTAGATTCGGCGCTCAAGTTTGCTGACGGCCTGCCCGTAGAGGGCCACCGGATGGTGATTGGTGGGGTCTGCGAAAATGCGGTCAAGTGCATACCCCACTGCGATAGCCGCACCACGCCGCCAGAGGTGTCGACTTCTGGCATGTGTACGCAATCTAATCAAACTGTCCCTGCAGAACGGCTGCGACATCGAGCGGAGTGACATGCGCTGCCGGATGGCGGTGCTGCGATGCAGCCATCAAGGTGTAATCACAAGTGTGCCGGATACCGAGCAAGTGCCCAAACTCGTGGGCAAGAGTGCTGCGAATTGCATCGGGATAGAGAGTGGAAGTAACGAAAACCGTCATCTCCTTACTAATTTCCGATGCAGAAGCTAAGACTCGCGAGTCCGGCCTTGGCACATAGCGAACGTTCACAGTATCCGAATCAGCCTTGTCCTTGGTCACTTCCCGAAGCACTACCTTGCCACCGAGCTTTTCATTCCACTCTTGAGTAGCAGCATCTAGCTGTGCGCGGTACGGAAAATCCGGGGCAACAACGTAATCCAAAGTGCCGTCGGCAATGTAGGAAGGCATCTGATCCGAGAGATGGAGAATCGACGGATTATCCACCGGCTCTCCCGCATCTGCAGCCTTGACCATTGCTTTACAGGTGGCCGAATCGATTATCGGTTTACCATCCCCGCCGATTGCGTAGGCGGGAGCGCCCGCGAGCAGAGATCCGACAAAAACAATGGTGGCAAGCGATTTTGTAAAACGCACAGACCGGAAGTTTAGCACAAACAAAATCCGCCCGGATTCTCCATTACAAGAATCCGGGCGGATTATGTCTGTGCGGCGAGAGGGTTTCGAACCCCCGACCGCTGGTGTGTAAAACCAGAGCTCTACCGCTGAGCTATCGCCGCGCTGCTGCGAAACTCTAACACACGGCAAACATAGATTGCCAATTGCGCACTACAAACAGCGTTTATGTAGATTGTTTCAACAGCTCAGCTAGTAGCCGATTCAAACGAGACAGCTAAAGCCGGCTAACTAGAGCGCTGCACCAGGCAATTGCCCTGCCAATCCCCCAGCCGGAGCGCCGAGGTGTTGGAGAAACCTGCCAGCTGTGCGGACTCGTCAATCACGCCAGGATCAATGGCACCCGGCTGACCAGCGCCCGGCGTGAGTAGCCAAACGCGACCTTCATCCTCCAAAGGGCGGGAAGCATCCACAAGACCATCGACCAAGTCGCCGTCTTCTTCACGCCACCACAGCAATACGACGTCGACAACTTCATCCGTGTCTTCGTCGAGCAGGTCTGCATCCAGGAAATTCTCGACCGACTCACTGATTGCTGAGTCACAGTCTGTATCCCAGCCAACCTCCTGGACTAGCTGACCTTCCTTGATGCCGAGCCTGCTCGCATATTCATGAGCAGCGCCTGTGGCGTTGACCACTTCCCTTTTCCTCCTCTAGAAAAACTATTCAGCTCGATTTTTCGAACTATGTGCAGGAATTTTACCGCTCAAATACATTTTTCACAGCTGCAAAATAAGAATTTCCCCAAAAAGGTGCAGTTTTCGCAGTGTTCTTCGCAATGCTCGTCGTAAAGCCAAGCGGATTATTCAGTGAAAGCGTGTGTAAGAAACGGCTGGGGGCACAACAAACGATTCAGAAGTAGAGTGGAGAAAAATAACCTTTGCCTTTCCTTCAGGGACTGAAAGGAGCTCACAATGTCCGATACATCGTCAGGTACGCCACAAGCCCACTCTGATGAGTCAAATTTTGCCCTTATCCGTGATGGGGTCGCCTCCTATCTCACGGATGCAGATCCTGAAGAGACCAAGGAGTGGCTTGAGTCTCTCGACGGCCTGCTGGAAGAGGCAGGTCCGGAACGCGCACGCTTCCTCATGCTGCGGCTGCTGGAACGTGCCACGGCAAAGCGCGTGGCCCTACCGCCGCTGACCTCGACAGACCTCGTCAACACCATCCCGACTGAGATGGAGCCAGAATTCCCAGGCGATGAGGACATTGAGCGCCGCTACCGCAAGTGGATCCGCTGGAATGCGGCAATTATGGTCCATCGCGCACAGCGTCCAGGTATCGGCGTGGGCGGACATATCTCCACCTATGCGGGTGCCGCACCGCTTTACGAGGTCGGCTTTAACCACTTCTTCCGCGGCAAGGACCACCCAGGCGGCGGTGACCACGTCTTCTTCCAGGGCCACGCTTCGCCGGGCATGTACGCCCGTGCATTCCTAGAGGGGCGCCTGACCGAAGAGGACCTCGACGGTTTCCGTCAGGAAGTCTCCCTCGGTGAGGGCAATGGCCTTCCCTCCTACCCGCACCCGCATGGCATGCCGGAGTTCTGGGAGTTCCCGACGGTGTCTATGGGGCTGGGACCAATTAACGCTATCTACCAGGCCCGTTTTAACCGCTATCTCCACGACCGCGGCATCAAGGACACTTCCCAGCAGCACGTTTGGGCCTTCCTCGGTGACGGCGAAATGGACGAGCCGGAATCCCGTGGTGCCATTCAGCATGCGGCGCTGAACAACCTGGACAACCTGACATTCGTCATTAACTGCAACCTGCAACGTCTCGACGGTCCGGTGCGCGGTAACACCAGCATCATCCAAGAGTTGGAGTCGTTCTTCCGCGGCGCTGGTTGGAATGTCATCAAGGTCGTTTGGGGCCGCGAATGGGACGAGCTCTTCGCCAAGGACAAGGACGGCGCACTAGTCGACCTGATGAATAAGTTCTGCGATGGCGATTACCAGACGCTGAAGGCTAACAACGGCGCTTGGGTGCGAGAGCACTTCTTCGGCCGTGACCCGCGCACTGCCAAGCTGGTCGAGGACATGACCGACGAGGAGATTTGGAACCTCCGTCGCGGTGGCCACGACTACCGCAAGATTTACGCTGCCTACAAGAAGGCCTTGGAGACCAAGGATCAGCCGACTGTCATCCTGGCGCACACGGTTAAGGGCTATGGCCTTGGCCACAACTTCGAGGGCCGCAACGCGACCCACCAGATGAAGAAGCTAGCACTCGACGACCTGAAGCTTTTCCGCGATAACCAGCGCATTCCAATCTCCGACGAGGAGCTGGAGAAGGATCCCTACCTGCCGCCGTACTACAACCCGGGCCCGGAGTCCGAGGAAGTGCAGTACATGCTGGAGCGGCGTAAGGAGCTCGGCGGTTTCGTGCCGGAGCGCCGCACTAGCTACGAGCCTCTGACAGTGCCAAAGCCTGAGAGCCTGAAGAACCTGCTCAAGGGATCAGGTAAGCAGAAGGTTGCCACCACTATGGCGACGGTGCGTGTTTTCAGGGACCTGATGCGCGATAAAGAACTCAAGGACCGCTTCGTGCCCATCATCCCTGATGAGGCCCGTACTTTCGGCATGGACTCCTGGTTCCCGACGCTGAAGATTTACAACCCGCACGGCCAGAATTACACTCCGGTCGACCATGAGCTGATGCTGTCCTACAAGGAAGCGAAGGACGGCCAGATTCTGCACGAGGGCATCTCCGAGGCGGGCTCTGTGGGCTCGTTTACCGCTGTCGGCTCAGCGTACGCCACCCATGGCGTGGCCATGATTCCGCTCTACATCTTCTACTCGATGTTCGGTTTCCAGCGCACGGCTGACTCCATTTGGGCCGCTGGTGACCAGATGTCCCGTGGCTTCCTGCTCGGCGCTACAGCTGGTCGCACGACGCTGACCGGTGAAGGCCTGCAGCACATGGACGGTCACTCCCAGCTGCTGGCGGCTACGAACCCGTCTGTGGTCTCCTACGACCCGGCGTTTGCCTACGAGATTGCCTACATCGTCTGCGACGGTATCGACCGCATGTACGGGCCAGAGCGCGGCGAAGATATCATCTACTACCTGACTATCTACAATGAGCCGACTTCGCAGCCGGCCGTCCCGGAAGACCTCGATGTCGAGGGGCTGCTTGGCGGTATCTACCGCTTCCGCAAGGCTGAGGGCGACAAGCATGTCAACCTGCTGGCTTCCGGCATTGGCATGCAGGAGGCGCTGCGCGCCGCGGACATCCTGGAAGACTACGGCGTGGCTTCCTCGATTTACTCGGTGACATCGTGGAATGAGCTGGCCCGCGATGGGCACGAGCGTGACACTGAGCGTCTACACAACCCGACTGAAGAGGTCGACGACGCCTTCGTTACCCGCCAGCTGTCCGACACCGATGGGCCGTTCATCGCAGTGACCGACTTCCAGCGTGCGGTCCCGGAGCAGATTCGCAAGTGGGTTCCGGGTGACTACACCGTCCTCGGCACCGACGGCTACGGCTTCTCGGATACCCGTCCGGCCGCTCGCCGCTACTTCAACTCCGACGGCGAGTCAGTCGCTGTTGCGGCCCTGTCCGCGCTGGCACGCGCTGGCAAGCTCGACATGGATGTCGCCCAGGAAGCCGCTGAAGAGCTGCAGATTACCGACCCAACTGCAACCATCCAGGACGCTGAATAATGACCTCAAGCCTTGGAGATCAGCTCAGCGCCCTACTGGGCACACAGGTCACCGGCGCCGGTGACGCTGGCGATGCCTCACCTAATGCAGCGAACGGGGGCCCGAAGAAGAGTTCCGCCGACGCTGACCTGCCCGCAGGTCTTCACGGCGAGGTCGCGGCAATCGTCAAAAAGATGGCTAACGACGAGGTGGAGTCCTTAGAGCTCTCCACCCCGCTGACCGACTACGGTTTTGACCGCCTAAGCGTCGTAGAGTTGGCCGTCCGTTGCGAAGAAGAGCTGGGAGCCCGCGTTGAGGACGAGGACATTTCCTCGTTTAAGACCCTCGGCGATGTAGTTGACTACATCGCCGCCCGGCGCGGGTAGAGCTGCAGCACGTTAGCTGCCTCTACCCCACCAAGGTCTGCGTTGCCAGCGGTCGAGTTGCCGCTGGCACTGTCGGTCCCGGCAGGGGTGGACGTCGTAAAGCAGTCTTCGGGGGCGTAGCCTGCCGTCATCATGCGCATCGGCTCTAACACGCGGTCCCACGGCCCACCGATGGCCGCGTCGAGGGCACCTTTGATATCGCCGCCGCGCGCCATGATGGAACGCAGTGCGTCTTCGTTGACCACGATGTTTCCGGCGGCATCGGTCTGTCCGGCGAAAGTCCCCAGCTGCGGGGTATGGCAGTAGCGCATACCGTCGATGGCGTAGCCGTCATCATCCACGGCTGGGTCTTGCGCCAGCTCGAAATAGAGGCGCGGCCACCTAGCCAGGTTGTCCACCAGTGTGGCGATGGTGTCAGCACTTGCAGTGAAAGGCACCTCGGCGCACAAAGTGGCATCCTGGTCGGTCGCACGCCAAATATCCCGGCCTGGCTTAGTGCCATCGGGCATGCTGAGTCGGGCCAGCGCCCACGTGATGTGTGGTTGCAGCGGCCCTGGCATGCTGTGAATCCACAGAACGCCTGAAAGTTGGGTGCGCATAGACGAAGGTCCTCGGAAAAGTTGCGGTCAATTGGTGTAAGACGAGATTCGTCTTCCCCTACGAACTCATCCAACGACACTTGCCACACTGCAGAAAAAGCACTGCGGTAAAACAACACTTCTGAGGTTTACGTTGCACGTGTTTATGATTGTTATTTCCGAGACGGCTGCTGGCAACCCTCAAGTTGTCCTTAATCCCCCAGATGTGATTTAACGCTGAGACGAAAAATCGGCGCCGCAAGCGACGCCGGCTTACTCCACATCCCCTTAATCCTCAGCGTGTTCTTCCAGCTCACTCCAGAGTTCGTCGTTGAAGTCGGCCCATAGAGGCTTTGCCCACTCGCCGAAATCTCGGTCGGTCAGCGCGATTGCCGCCCGTCCGGTTGGACGATGCAGCCACAGGAATGTGCCCGCTTGCCCAAAATGGCCTGCGACATCCTTGGGCATCGAGGCACCAAACCACAGCCCCTGCTTGGAATCGGGGTGCCCGAAGATTTCAAAGCCCAGGCCCCAATCGGCCGGACGTTGCATACCATAGCCAGGCACAACACCATTCAGCCCCGGGAACTGCACCGTCAACGCCTCAGTCACGGTATCGGGATGCAGAAGAGTCGGGGCGAGAATCTCATCGACGAAGGCCATGAGATTAGCGACGCTGCTACGCGCGCCATGCCCTGCCGATCCATCCAGCACGGAATCTGACATCCCCAGCGGCTCAAACACGGCCTGGCGCAGGTATTCACTAAACGGCATGTCTGCCTCCGCAGCGATGGCATCGGCGATGATTTCAAAGCCCGCGGAGGAGTAAATGCGCCGCTCCCCTGGTTCTTTTTCCAGCTCACGGCTGGCAAACCTCACCCCGCCGGCGTGCGCCAGAAGGTGACGCACAGTCGCGCCGTGACCGGGTGGCGTGAGCTCTTGGTCGAGCTCCACCGCGCCCTCCTCGACGGCCACAAGCATGCCCACAGCGGCCAGTAACTTGGTCACGCTAGCGAGCTCAAAAACGCGACCGCTATCACCGTGGGTATGCCAACTGCCATCGTCGGCACGCACGGCAGCCGCGACCGTGTCAACTGGCCACTGATCAACTTGCGCAAGAACAGAGGGCTTCCAAGAAGTCATGTCCTCAAGACTACGCAAGCGTGGCGGACTCGGATTTTTCGGCGGACTCGGACTTCTCAGCAGGCGCGTCTGCAGACTCGTCGTCCGACTCGTCGGCTGGCGACAGGTCGGCGTTGGCGCTGGCGTCCCACTCGTCCTTGTCCCAGATTCCCGCACGCTTTGCGACGACCAACGGGACCACAGCCTGACCGGTGACGTTCACCGCAGTGCGGCCCATATCCACGATCGGCTCGACAGCCAGCAGGAGACCGACGCCGGCGAGTGGCAGGCCAAGGGTCGACAGAGTCAGGGTCAGCATGACAGTAGCGCCGGTGGTGCCAGCAGTTGCTGCCGAACCGATGACGGAGACGAAGATGATGAGCAGGTAGTCCGTGAAGTCCAACGGCACACCGTAGAACTGCGAGACGAAGATAGCCGCGATAGCCGGGTAAATGGCGGCGCAACCATCCATCTTCGTGGTGGCGCCCAGCGGCACGGCGAAGGAGGCGTACTCATCCGGTACTGCCAGACGACGGGAGACAACGCGCTCAGTGACCGGCATGACGCCCATAGACGAACGGGTGAAGAAGCCGAGCGAGGTCACTGGCCAGACGCGACGGAAGAAGTCGATTGGGCTAATGCCATGAATCTTCAGCACAACTGGGTACACAACTGCGATGACCAGGAACAGACCAATGTAGATGGCAATGGCGAACTTGCCCAGGCTGCCGAGTGCTTCCCAGCCATACTCAGCGACGGCGTGGCCGATGAGGGCTGCGGTACCAATCGGTGCCAGACGTATGACCCACCACAGGACCTTCTGCACGATGGTCAAAAGAGAGCCGGAAAACTCGATGAATGGCTCAGCCTTCGGGCCAACCTTCACCGCGGCGACACCGAAGACAATCGCGATGACCAGCAGCTGCAGGACGTTGAAGTTCAGCGATCCAGATACAGCACCGTCAGATTCGCTGATCTTCACGCCAAGGCCGAGGAAGTTCTGCGGGACAATGCTCTGCAGGAATCCCCACCAGGAGCCCACGGAACTCGGCTCTTGCGCTGCCGAGGCATCCACACCAGAGTTAACGCCCGGTTTGATGACCAAGCCCAGCACGATGGCGATGACCACCGATACAAAGGACGTAATGGCAAACCAAATCAGTGTCGAAACAGCCAGCTTGGCTGCGCCTGCGACCTGGCGCAGGTTGGCAATCGACACCACGACCGCGGTGACCACCAGCGGCGGGATGAGCAGCTTCAACAGCGTGACGTAGGTACTGCCGACCTCGTCGAGCGCTGTGCGCAGCGAGGAGTCATCGCCAGTACTGCGGGCCATGAAGCCCAAAATGAGACCAATAATCAGGCCATAGACAACTTGGGCACCGAAGCCGGTCGCCCATTTAAATTTATTCACTTTTCCTCCTGGAGTTTTATTTCTCTGAAAACACTTGTGCCGCGCCTTATGCCGTCTGACAAATGCGCGCGACGGGATCCGAGGCCGCTGAGCTCAGCCTCGAAGAGACAGGCGCAGCGAGGCGGAAGCCCCGAAGTGTTTAGCGACAGGAGGAAGTGGAGATTCGGCCGTAATCGAGCCAACGCCGCTTTGTGAGCATTTTCATGTTGGTCATTTCTATCTAGCAAGTCCGGTCAAGAGACAAACGATAAGACTGCCACGATTGATGTTGTGACACCAATTTCCAACACGGCCCCTCACCCGAATATTCCACATCGCTAATTCGATTTCTCAGCCTGCCTGCGCAACTGCAGTACCTTCAGCGAGCAGAGGAAGCCAATAGTCAACGCGCCGACAGCGGAATACAGCGCAAACTGCGTGGCATGTGCAAACGCATTTGTCAGCGGCACCAACACACCGTCGGGAGCACCCTGCGCACGCAGACCAATCAGCATCGAGCCGGCGGAATCCTTCAGCCCCTGCCCCATCTGCTCCAGGCCCGGCGACAGCTTCGCGATCTCACGATCCAGCCCAATCGTCAGCGCCATACCACCGAGCGCAGCACCGAGCGCCGAACCAATCTGCCGAATCGTCGACTGCGTTGCCGATGCCTGCCCCGACAGCCGCACCGGAATATCACCAAGCACCAACGAGGTCAGCTGCGCCGATGCCAGACCAAGACCCAGACCGTAGACAATCAATGCAAACACAACCAGCCACAGCGGCAGGTCAACGCGCTCTTCGGCCGCCAACTGCAGCGAACCAAAGACCTCGAGACCAAGGCCCACAATCACCACACCGGCCGGGGTAATCCGAGCTGCCAGATGACGCGCCATGGCACCTGCGAAGAACGCACCGAGAGCCATTGCTGCCAGGACCAGGCCGGTTGCGATCGTCGATAAGCCAATCGCCGACACCAGGTAGAGCGGCAGCACGAAGACCAGCGCGAACTCACCCACCGCGACAAGCATCGCCGTGGTATTCCCCCAGCTGAACGTGGCGTAGGAGAACATCGACACGTCCAACAGCGCAGGATCCGCGTTCTTCCGACGACCGTTTTCCCACAGCACGAAAGCGACAAGCACCACCGCACCAACCAAGAGCGTGACGACGGGTGCGGAGGGAAAAGCAAACCCTATCTTGGCGCCCTGAATGATGCCGAAGACCACGGCGCCAAAGCCGATTCCAGACAGCACCAGCCCAAGGACATCGAAGCCACCCGCGCCATTGGTATCGCCTGCGGTGTTCGGCACCCAGCGCAGCGCAAGGACGAAAAGCACGACGGCGATAGGCACGTTGACCCAGAAGATAGCTTCCCAACCAGCAAACTGCGTAAGCACGCCACCCAGGAGTGGGCCGACTGCTGCAGCACCAGACATGACCGCACCCCAGATGCCGAATGCGGTGGCACGATCTTTATCACGGAATAGTGCGTTCACGCTGGACAGTGTTGATGGCAGAATGCACGCGCCACCAATGCCTTGGATGACGCGGGCAATGACCAGTGGCGCCAAGGCTGTGGAAAGTGCGGCCACGACGGAGCCGACCGTGAAGATGACCAGACCGACGAGAAAAAGCGTTCGACGGCCGAAGCGGTCGCCAGCGCGGCCAGAGGTCAGGAGTAGTGCGGCGAAAACGACGGAGTAGATTGTGGTGATCCACTGCGCGCCCACGATGTCGAGACTCAGCTCCGAAATGATGGTCGGCAATGAAACACCGACGATGGTGCCGTCCAGGACGATCATGCCGAGGCCAACCGCGAGCACGAGCAACCCCCACCATCGCTGTGGTGAGGCCGCGAACTCAGCGATCTGATCCTCGTTGGCGATTGCCATGACGGGGGTGCCCTTCGCTTTCGCTGTGGCACCGGCTTGTGCGTCGGCTGAGACGTCGGCGCTGCTCAAGGGAGGTTTTGTACTCATAGGATTAATGCTAGAAGTGTCCAAGCACTGATTCATCAACCGAAAGTCGTAACTTTGCGGGGGCTTTGGTTCGTTGAGGATGGGGAGGCAGCTTGCTTCATCCCGCCCGGGAGATGAGGTCATTGAGAACGAGGGACAGATTCATTGGGCCTGTGTAACTGCTCCCAGAGTCGCTGGCTATAGGGCTTTTATCACCGCACGGTGGCAGATTGCTATGATGCTATGAGGTTTTGGGCATTGGTTCATAGTGCTTAATTACCACTTCACAGTGCCAAATCCTTGCCCCTATAGCTCAGTCGGTTAGAGCAGAGGACTCATAATCCTTTTGTCGCAGGTTCGAGCCCTGCTGGGGGCACGATGTGAAGTCTCGCAGCATTCTTGACAGTGTGCTGTGGGACGTTTCCGCTTCCCAGCGCCGATTTTGGGGGCTGCTGTCTCGCAACCTGCTTGCCAAGATGTCTCATGACATTGTTGACACTTTTAGGCGGTGGGGTTACTCCGGCAGGTGGGTGGTGAGCGGCGTGGGGCGAAGTGCTCTATGTTGGTTTTCTTTTGGTAGTTGGCCGTTGGGTCGATGATGTGTCGAGCCCTGGAAGACCGCTCGGTCCCCCATTGCGGGCGTTCGGCACGCCTGACTTGGGTTACCGAGTTAGCTATCACTATCGAGCCCACAGCCGGGCATAGGCCGGCGACGAATCTAGCAAATCCTCATGCGTCCCCGCTGCGGCCACGCGCCCGCCGTCCAACATAACGACCTGATCGGCAGCCGCCAACGTGTGCTCCTGATGCGCGATTACTAGCACTGTCGCCAATCCGCTGAGTTCGCGCAGTGCCTCCTGCACAGCCACGGCGGCGGACGCGTCGAGCGATGAGGTCGCCTCATCCAGCAGTAACACAGGCGCTCGCTTCAACACAGCGCGGGCCACTGACACACGCTGCCGCTCGCCGCCCGAGAGCAGTCTGCCACCTTCACCGACGCGGGTCGCCCACCCTTGTGGCAAGCGATCGACGATCTCGTCGACCCGAGCTATTTTCGCGGCGGCGTTCACCTCGGCGTCCGTGGCTTCTGGACGACCGAGCAACACGTTCGCGCGCAGGGTGTCGTCAAGGAGATAGACGTCCTGGAACACCAACGACGTTGCCCCGAGGACATCGGCACTGGCCATGTCGCGAACATCCACGCCGTCGAGCCGCACGGCCCCTGCGTCCACGTCATGGAAGCGGGCGATCAAGCGAGTGAGCGTGGTCTTGCCCGACCCGGATGGCCCGACGATGGCAGTAACTGATCCCGGCGCAACAGTCAGATTGAGATCATCAAACACCATCGCGTCTCCGTAGCCGAAGCGCACTGCGTCAATCGCAATCTCCGGCGGATGCGTCGGTGCTGGGACTGGCTGCTCGGGTTCCGGTAGCCCCGGCTCGTCTAGCAAATTGACCACCTGGTCGAGTTCACGATCCATGCGGCGCAGCGCCGTGCCGAGTTCAGAAAGTGTGCGGAGGGGGCCCATTACCTGGGTGACGATCAGGATAAGACCGATCATCACGAGCGGGTCCACACCGCCGAGACTGCGCCATACGGCCACGGTGACCACAGCGCCAAAGACCGTCTGTACCACGACACTCTGGACAATCATCGATGCGGCGGAGGCCAGCTGGGCCGACATACCGAGGCGACGTTGTCGGTCAAGTGAAGATGCCAGGGGTGCATAGCCAGAACCTGCCACTCGCGCCCCGCGCAGCGCCGTCTGGTGCTTGGCCAGGTCGAGCAGCGCGGCATCCGTGCGGTGTTCCGCGGTGGTGAGTCGGGCGTCGGCCCGGGCACTCCAGGAGCGAGCCAGCACAGTCGAGGCGTACACGAGCGGGACCCCGACGGCGAGCGAGAGTCCCAGCCGCCAGTCAAGGAAGAAGGTCACGAGCACTAGAGTCAACGGAGTCGCCACGTAACCGATGAGCGGAGCAAGCACGTCGCCGATCGCGGTGGCGACGAACATTGTGCCGCGGACCGAGAGCCGTGAGGCGTTGGCTGCGGACCCGCCATCGAACCACCCCATCGGCAGACGCATGAGCTGCCGCGCCAGTTGGCGATGCATCGACGACATCAGAGACATGGTCAAATCGACGCTCCCGCGCGTGACCCACACCGTGAGTAGGGCATGGACGCCGGCGCAAACCACCATTGCGATCAACCACCAGAGCGTCGAGCTGAAAGTCTCCTGGGCCAGGTGGGCCAGTACTGGGACCAGACATGCCAGTGACAGTCCCTGTGCGACTCCGGCCGCCACAGCCACTGCTGTGAATCGCTGGAGTGTTGAGCGTCCTTCTTGTCCAGCGATCCGTTCAATCTGCGTGATCATCGAGCACCTCCCGTGACGGCGGCCTGGTTGCGCCATAGCGCGGCGTACTGCCCATCGGCGGCGAGCAGGGATTCGTGTTCGCCTTGTTCGACGATTCGCCCTTGGTCGAGGACGACGATCTGGTCTGCGTGGGTGATCGTGCCAAGGCGGTGGGCGATCATGATGACCGTGCGTCCCCGGGTCAGTTCGGCGAGGGCCTGCCCGATCGCGGCCTCATTCTCGGGGTCGATCGCGGAGGTGGCCTCGTCGAGTATGAGCACGTGAGGGTCGGCGAGGATGGCCCGCGCGATGGCCACGCGCTGGGTCTCACCGCCGGAGAGCCGAGCGTCTTCTCCGACAACGCTGCCGTATCCGCGGGGTAGTTCGCGGATCCGCGCGTCGATCGCCGCTAGGGAGGCGGCGTGCTGGATGTCCTCGTCGGTCGCGCCCGGACGCCCGAGCGCGATGTTGTCGCGGATGCTCATGGAAGGCAGGCTCGGGCTTTGCAGCAGGATGCCGACGTGTTGATGGAGCACGTGCGGGTCGATGTCGCGCACGTCGACGTTGCCGATCCGGATCGCACCGGCGTCAACGTCACGGAAGCGGGCGATGAGAGATGCGAGGGTCGATTTGCCCGAGCCAGAGGCCCCGACCAACGCGGTGACCGATCCTTCTCGTGCGGTGAGCGACACCCCATGCAGCACCGGCTCATCTGGCGCGTACCCGAAGGTCACGTTCTCGATCGAGACATCGGTCCCGGCGGGCTCGAGGGGATGTTCAGCCACGAGGAGTTCGGGCTCGTCGAGAAGGGTGATGAGTCGTCCGGCGGCTTCTAGCCCGTCGTTGATGTGTTGTTGCCCGGCCCCGACCGTGAGCAGCGTGGCGGGCAGCGACAGAGCGATCATGGTGACCACGACGACGTCGGCGACATCGCTCCACCCGGCGGCGACCATGGCAGCACCGGGAACGACGACAGTCAGCGCGACGACCGGCAACCCCAGGGCCGTGAGAGCGATGGCGTGGGCACGCATCTGGGGTGTGACAAGCGTGCGGAACTCCGAGGTGAAGTCGTCTGACGCCCTGGTGAAGCGCGCCGAGCCAGTCTCCTCAGCCCCGAACACGCGCAGCACTGCGATCCCATCGACGAACTCGATTACCGCGGCGGAGACCTCGGAGAGCGACTCGGCAATCCGGGCCATGACAGAGCGCATGTCTCCGGGCGCGAGCACGGAGAACAGGACCATGTAGGCCACCGGACTGATCACGCAGCACAGCCCGAGTCGCCAGTCGATGGTCAGTGCGACGATGACGCCGACCACCGGTGTCAGAACCGCCGCGGTGATCTCGACCAGCGCGTGGGCGACAAGGTGGTGGAGGCTCGCGACATCGTCTTGGATTATGCGGCGGACGCGTCCGGAGGAGCTCTGATCGAACCATCCCAGTGGGAGTCGGCTCAGCTTGTCGGCCAGTTGCACGCGCAACTCGGCCTGTAGCCGCAGGTCGACCAGATGGGTGATGAGCAGCGCCAGCGACCCCAGGGCGAGTGCGCCACCGAGTCCACCGATGAACCACCATACTGCTGGCCACACCTTGTCAGTGCCTAGGAGTAGTTCATTGACGATCCGGACCAACGCCAGCAGTGGAATGGCACTGGCCAAGCTCCCGAGCACCTGCAGCAAAAGGGCGACGGCGATGGGGGCGGACACCGGGCGGAGAATGCGCCAGGCGGGTTTCCCCGTGTTCGCACTATCCTCCGTCGGCTGACTTGTCGGCCCCTTGGGCGCCGTGGTGGGTTCGTCAGTCGCGTCCGACACTGCGTTACCTCCTCAGTAGACAACCACTCTTGTTTTATATAAGGCTATCCTAACCTAACTAGTAACGCGTCTGTAAGTACGTCGGTGATTCCGAGGCACCCACAGCCATGAGCGGTGGACAGCCGGTACCGCCGAGGACATCGCGGTGTGACTGAAGAAGCTCAGGTGTCCGTAGAGGTCAAGCCCCGTGTAGGCGCTTTGTGTTTAGAGCACGTATTTGACGACACCATGGTGAGTTTCGAGTAACACCCGAAGCGTTCGGTCTTTGGGCAGGGTTGGAGGTTAAGGGGGCTAGTTCATCGACTGCCGGGGCTATTCCCTTTTTGTCCCTTTTCCTCTTCGCCCGTTTTCTTGTCCCACTCCTAGCTCCCGGGACTACCCTAGGCAGCTCACGCCCACTTCCCCGACATCCGGTTGTAGCAGCTGGCGCATAGGGAGATGTACTTCGGCGCTTCGAGTGCCTCAATTTCCACGGTTTCGCCGTCGAGGATAATGCTGCCGTCCGGATTCAACCGTGCAGTAAAGATGGCCTTCTGCCCACAGGTGCAAATTGTCTTGATTTCCTCAATGGTGTGGGCAACTTCGAGCAAGCGCTGGGAGCCTGGGAAGGCATGCGTGCGAAAGTCGGTACGCAGACCGTAGCAGAGCACCGGAGTACCGCGAAGGGTAATTCCCAGCAACTGATCGACCTGGTCAGGGGTAAGAAACTGTGCCTCATCGATAATCAGGCAATCGTAGCCGTCGGCAAGCGAGGAAAGGTCATCGCCATCGTGGATGAGGTGCGCGCGTTCCGCGATTCCGATGCGGGAGTGCACATCACCGTCAGCCAAAGTATCCACGGCCGGCTTGGCGATCAACGGTCGCATGTCGCGCTCGCGGTAGTTGTGGGCGACGCGGAGGACCTCGATGGATTTTCCGCTGTTCATGGTTCCGTAGCGGAAGTACAGTTTTGCCATAGCCATCGATTGTAGGGCATCGATTCGCAGGCTCTGACGGCTGTAAACTCGGGCCGCCAACACGGATTTGAATTCCCGACTATCCTATATTTTTATGCAGCCGATTCCTGACCTGAATGAGAATCCAACAGTTGTTGTATGTGGATCTATCCACCTAGATACCCTGGTACAGGTCGATAGCGTACCCGCAGAAGGTGGCACGCTCATCGTTGATGACGGCACGAATATGCTGGGCGGCAAGGGCGCCAACCAGGCCGTTGCTATCGCTTATGACGGTGTCCGTGCGATTATGGCCGGAACTGTTGGCGAGGACCGCGCAGCGGATTTCGTGGTCGAGGAACTCAACGCACACGGCGTAGATGTCCACTCCATTCAGACTTCCTGGGATTTGCCGACCGGCAGCGCTTTCGTCGCAACGAACCGCAAGGGTCGCCCGGTGATTTTTGTCCAGCGCGGTGCCGATGCGCTAACCGACCCCACCGATTTCGTCGACGAGTTCGCATCAGCGGATGTCGTGCTCGCGCAAGGCGAGCTACTTCCGGAAGCAACTGAGGCCATCGCGTCCGTCGCATCCATGTACAGCGCGCGTCTGGTACTGAACCTCAATCCGGTCGTAACCGTTACACCTGCGCTGATTGACCATGCAGATCCGCTGATCGTCAACATGAAGGGCGCCTGGGAAACAATCCGTCGCCTGGACATCGCCGAGGGCATCCGCGCTACCGACTACCGCGCACAGCTCGAGGCACTTCTGCAGTACTGCCCCAGTGTCGTCATGCTCCGGGGCGACCACGGCTGTCTCTTCGCACAGCACTCCGACGGTCTCGACGACGAGCCGACAATCTACGAGCACCCCGCGCTTAAGCTGCCAGAGGAGAAGATTGTCGACGGCACTGGCTCCGGTGATGCGTTCGTCGGCACGCTTACCGCGGAACTGGCTAAGGGCACCTCGCTTTACGACGCCGTCCCCCTGGCCACCGCAGCAGGTGCGGCAGCCGTACAGGCCGTCGGCGCATGCTCCGCTTTTGTGCGCCGCGAAAAACTGCTGGAGATGGTCGAGGCGGAGGATTTTCCCTCTGTGAAAGAGTACGAGGGCTAAGGGTCGTCAACGACTTGGTGCGCGAGCTGGCGCCGATTAAGTCAGTGCCAGTCGGGCCAGTGGAGCCAGTGGGGCCAGTGGGAAAACCTACCCAGCATTGTCTGGCAGAACGGGCTCAAGCGCCAGCATCACCAAGTACCAACTCAACGCGTACCCGATGAGGAAGACATAGGTAGCAATCGCGTAGATTTTCGCCGGGAAAAAGAATATGGCCGCGGGCACGATGAGAAGCGCCAAAACTGCGAGCGCAGTCCGCGGCAGGTTTTTGACGGTCATGCTGGTGGCCGTTGCCAGGGTTCGGCGTAGCGACGACTGACCGTCGGAAAGCGAGCACAGCGAGTAGACCCACGCGGTAATTCCCAGCAGGATTAGCGCCCCGGAGGTAACTCCTGCGGCGAAGATCAGGCCGACAGTGCCGAGGTCCGCGCGGGAGATAACGTAAAACTCATAGCCAATGCCACTGGCGAGAACCAAGGTGAATAGCCACCACACGGTTGGTGTGCGCCAATTGTCCAACAGTGCGCGCAAGAAGCGCCGTACGGGCCTTGAGCCTTCGTCACGGACCATGTCGCGAGCGACCACTACCCCAGCGCGAGTTGCGGCGCCTGCAGTGACTATCGGGATGGATGCGACGATCATCAGCAGGTTGATGATTACAAGGTCTGCTAACAGCGACCAGGCTGCGTAGAACTTTGTATCGGTGCTGAAAAATCTATCCACGGGTTCATATCCTAATAAAGGCTGATTAACAGACGAAAGCCTCAACCTACGCGGTTGAGGCTTTCGCTTTCGTAAAACGCGGTGCTTGGCGTCCTATGCGCTAACGCTTAGGCAGCTATCCCTTAACGGCACCCGCAGCAACACCCTCGATAATGTGCTTCTGGGTGGCGACGTAGAAAATCACAATCGGAATGATTGCGAGCACCAGCATTGCCATCATCGCGCCAAGGTCACGGTTACCGTTGGAGCCAACGAAGCTCTGCACGACAACCGGGATGGTCTTGTACTTAGTAGACAGGCCAATGACCAGGTACGGCAGCAGGTAGTCGTTCCATACCCACATAGCGTTCAGAATGGCGACAGTCACTGCAGTCGGCTTGAGCATGGGCAAAACGATGCGGAAGTAGTTCTGCATCGGAGATGCGCCATCAATCATCGCGGCTTCCTCGATGTCAATCGGGATGGACTTGATGAAGCCGGCAAACATGAAGACCGACAAGCCGGAGCCAAAGCCCAAGTAGAGAACCACGATGCCGATTGGGTTGTTCAAATGCAGCATGTCGGCGATCTTGACGGTCGGGAACATCACCATCTGGAACGGGATGACCATCGAGAACACAAACAGGTAATACAGCAGCGAGGTCCACCACGTCTTCACTCGCGTGATGTAGTAAGCCGTCATCGCAGAGAAGAACACAATCGCAATAACCGAGAGGATCGTGATGACAAAGGACCACACGATCGCCCAGCCGAAGCCCTCCTTCATCAGGCCGACGGCGTAGTTTTCGAACCCGACCCACATGTCACCTAGTGGCAGCTGGAAGGGGTTATCTGAAATTGCGAACTTGGACTTGAACGAGTTGAAGATAATGAACGCGATTGGCCCCAAGAACACGACGGTCAAAAACACCAGAATCGCGTAGATGATGACCTTAGATACGCCTCCCACCTTGGCCTCGTCCTGCTTAGCGGGCTTGGCCTTGGGGAGCTTGGTGGCCGTTTCAGTGGTCATTGCAGCGTCGACAGACATTTATGCCTCCACTTCCTTGCTGCGAGTAGCACGCAGCTGCAGCATCGCGATCGCTACGACCACGACGACGAATATTACTGCCTTGGCTTGACCAACGCCCTCCACACCAATTCGGTTGAACATGGTGTTGACGATGTTCAGAGCAACCATTTCTGTCTCTGAACCCGGCGCACCATTGGTCAGGGCCAAGTTTTGATCGAAGAGTTTGAAAGTGTTCGACAGAGTCAAGAAGAGGCAAATGGTAATCGATGGCATGACCATCGGGATAGTAACGTGCCGCAGAATCTCCCAGCGTCCGGCGCCATCAATCTCCGCAGCTTCGATGAGCTCCGGTGGGACATTCTGCAGACCGGCAATATAGATAATCATCATGTAACCGACCAGCTGCCAGTTGATGAGGATGATCAGACCGGCGTAACCGAACTTCCAGTCGGACACAATCGTCGTACCGTACGATGCCAGCACGGCGTTAATCATCGACTGCCAGGTATAACCGAGCACGATGCCACCGATAAGGTTCGGCATGAAGAAGACTGTGCGGAAGAAGTTCGTGCCCTTCAGCTTGCGCGTCAGAATCCATGCGATCCAGAACGCGAACAAGTTCACAGTAATGATGGAAACAACAACCACCATGAGAGTGAATCCGAAGGAGGCGACGAAGCCCTCGCGCTCACTAAAGGCCTTCTGGTAGTTCTCGATACCAACCCACTGCGCATTAGTGATGGTTGTGAAGTCAGTAAATGATAGGAAGAAACCGATAACGAACGGCACCAGGAACGCGATTGCAAAGGCAATCAGCGTGGGTAGCACGAAAATTGGGAAATACTTTTTCAATGTTGCTTGCATCTACAACACCGCTCCTAAAGCTAAAGGCGGAGCCCGGTGCCTCGAGACCGGTTTAACAGGTCACCGAGCCCCGAGCTCCGCCTTGCCATTGGATGAACTCATTCCGTCGGTTGTTCATGCGCGAGAAGCTTTCGCTTCACACTCACCGATGGAATGGATCACCATTGATTTGCTGGTATTTAATTGTTCGGAGATTCCGCATTCCAGCTGTCGGCGAAAGTCTCGACAACCTTGTCCCACGGCATCTTTCCGGAAGCGTACTGCGCCAGCGCTGCGCCAAAATCATCCTTGAACTGCTGCGACGGGAAGTACTGGAAGTCCCACGGGATGGTGGTCAGGTCCTCGTTCTCAATTGCTGCGGCCACTTCCTTGGCCAGCGGGTCATTCGGAGTGTCGGCTTCAGTGAAGTTCTGGAACGGAGCGATGAATCCGAGATCCTCGACGACGTACTTCTTGCCCTCATCGGTGTTGAACAGCCAATTGACGAAGTCCTTCGTTGCCTTTTGGGAAGCCTCCGAAGCCTTGGAGTTGACCGTCAGGTAGTTCTCAGTACCAACCGAGATGCCGGTCTTATCCTCGTCCTTCAGGCCCATGTACATAGGCATGAACTTAATCTTGTCCTGCTTGACCACGTTGCCGGAGACATCGTTGATCTGGGACCATGCCCAGTTGCCATTCTGAACCATAGCGGCCTTGCCCTGGGCGAATTCCGCCATCGAGTCGGACACAGCCTTCGACGGGGCCAGAGTCTTTTCGACAGTGGAGTTATTCAGGTACAGATCAAAGAGGTTCTTGAACTCCTTGTTGTACTTGAACTTCACATCAGCGGTTTCCTTGGTGCCAAGGTCCTCGAATTCATAATGAACCGGTCCGTTGGCCAAGTGTGTCTGCCAGCGCCAATCCTCACCGGATGCAAGCGAGGTGGAAGCGAAGGTGCCGGAAATCCCCAGCTTGTCCTTCTTGGCCTGCATGTCCTCAGCAACTTCCTTCAGCTTTCCGAAGGCCTTAATCTCGTCGATGCTCTTGGCCTTGGCATCGGGCAGCGCGAAGTACTTGTCCATGATCTCTTCGTTATAGATCAGGCCAAACCCCTCGACTGCAAACGGGACGCCGTATACCTTGCCGTCCTCGCCCTTCAGCGGCTCGATGCCCTCGTTGAGGTTTTGTGCGATCTCAGTGTCAGACATGTCTGCCATGTATTCCTGCCAAGTACGCAGGCCCGCCGGACCATTGACTTGGAACAGTGTTGGCGCGTCCTTTTTACCAATCTCGGCCTTCAGAGTTTGCTCATAGGAATTCGAAGCAGCAGTAACGACCTTGACCTGGACACCAGTCTTGTCAGTGTATGCCTTCGCAATCTTCTGATATGCGGCATCCTGCTCCGGCTTGAAGTTAAGGAAGTAGACACCACCATCTGCAACCGCATCATCACTCGAGCACGCAACCAAACCAGCGGTTGCCATCAGGCCTGCTGCACACAGAGCTGAAAGGCGCTTGAAGTTCTTCACTATATTTTCTCCCTTGAGAAGAAAGGCCACTTCAATGGCATCCTCCGAGCAATTCGGACGAATATTTGCCAGCAGCCGTGGCCTAATTGGATTATCCCGCCCTGCGGCTAGAAGTAGCCTTTCATGCGAACTTCGACGCCACCCACGCGGGTATTCGGTCTCACCAAAATCTTACTTGACCAAAACCAATTTAGGTTGGCCTTCAGCCAGCTGTGAACAAATGCAAAGGAGAAAAATAGCAAAAGCTCTCGAAAGCACACCTAGAATTTGAGCTGTTTTCGAGCTGTTTTCGCTGAACAGAGCCGCCTACCGGCACCAAAGTAAGCACCTGGCCGCGACAATCACACGCAGACCCGACAACCACCCGACCACCAAAAGCACCCCTGTTTGGCGTGAATGTATATTTTTATAATATCCTGGCGAGTCGTTTACTTGTCACTTTTGAAATAATCGTACGCTCGACAGTCTGCTTCTAGAGAGCTACTCGACCTCATCGCTCGCCGGAAGATATACGGACTCGTCGCGATGCCCGGGCAACACTCGGTCTACGTAGCTCTGCACCGCTTCTTGAAGCGGCACATCCGCACGGCGTTTTTCTGCCATGTACCAGCGATGCTCCAAGACCTCGTGGAAAACCTGCGCATCCTGCAGCCTTCCACGCAGCCCCTCGGGCACAGCCAGGATTGTGGCCTCGAAAACTTCACGCAGCCATCGGTGCGCAACCTGCTCTAGCGGAACCCCTTCAAGACCTTCCGCCAACCGAAAGGTCTGCATACTATTGAGCATCCGCCTCGCTTGCCGTTCTTGAACATCCAACCCCGTCAGTCGCATTAACTGCCTATGGTGATGCCCTGCGTCAACCACTCGTGGTCGGAACACAACGCGGCCACCATCACTGGTGACTTTCAGCTCGCCAACATCGAAACCGAGGTCGTTGAGCCTGCGAATCCGCTCATCGACAAGCCAAGGCTCCTCAACACCAATAGATTCTTCCCCCGTCAGCTCTTGCCACAGGTCCTCATAACGCTCAATAATGCGCCTACCCACCGCAATTACGTCCAACTCAGGATCGAGGAATCCGCCGGCCTGCAGATCCATGAGCTCTCCGATGATGTTGGTATGGGCAACGTCAACGTCGTAAAGCCTGCGGGAATCTGAGAGTGTGCCTTGCAAATCTCCCGTTTCCGCGTCGACAAGGTAGGCGGAGAAAGCGTCTGCGTCACGACGAAACAACGTGTTCGACAGTGACACGTCGCCCCAGTAAAAACCAAGGAGATGTAACCGAACTAGCAGGACTACCAGCGAGTCAATCAGGCGGACCACAGTTTCGCGGGTGACCTGTTGAGAAAAAACTGCACGATACGGCAGCGAATACTCGAGATGTTCTGTGACGAGTGCGGCAGTTAACGGTTCGCCATCTGGATCCTTCCGGCCGGTGATTACCGCGAGCGGGCGAACCGATGGAGCACCGAGCCTGACCAGGTCACGCAGCATTCGATACTCATGATGAGCAGTGAACTCACCAATTTCTTTCACTGCAATGACGCGGTCATCTAAGTTGACGAATCGAACAATGTGTCGCGAAATTCCCTGAGGCAAGGCGGCTAACAAATCATCTGGCCACTGTTCCAGAGGTATATGCCAAGGAAGGCGCAAAAGCTTTGAAGCCACCGTTGTCGCGGCTATTTTCATAGTTTCCGACACGGTGGCTCCTAAAACTGTCTTACTGTCCCACTGCCCTACCAGCTACTCATTTCATCTAAACGAAAGATTTTAGGCCGGAAGGCGCATACCAGTCGACTTCGAGAACAGGTGCAGCATGCCCGGACGAATCTTGCCGTAAACTACCGAGCCCAACTTCGGCGCGGTGCGCGGGGCGGTACGAATAACCACCTGACCGTGTTCCTCTTCGTCCGGGTTAGAGGAAGATCCGGAGCTCAGTGCTCCGCCACCGACGAGGTCTCCATACATGAATGCATCGGAGCCCAACTCCTCGACCAAGTTAACCTGCACCGGAATGACGTCATCGCCCGGACCCTCGACCAGGTCGAATGCCTCCGGACGGAAGCCCACGATAATCTGGTTCTGATCCTCCGGCGTGATTGCAGCAAGTGTGGCTTCCGGCAGCTTAATCTTGGCCTCGCCCAACGTGGCGTAACCATTAGAGACGTTGAACGTGCCCAGGTTCATCGCAGGCGAGCCAATGAAGCCCGCGACGAATTCGTTTGCCGGGGTTTCGTAGAGTTCGCGCGGGGTACCGACCTGCTGCAGAACACCGAAGTTAATGACCGCGATGCGGTCGCCCATGGTCAGCGCCTCAGTCTGGTCGTGGGTGACATACATGGTGGTCACACCCATCCGACGCTGCATGGCCGCAATCTGAGTACGGGTTTGAACACGCAGCTTCGCGTCCAGGTTCGACAACGGCTCGTCCATCAGGAACACCTGCGGCTTGCGCACAATCGCACGCCCCATTGCCACACGCTGACGCTGACCACCGGACAGAGCCTTAGGCTTACGGTCCAGGAACTGAGTTAGATCCAGGGTCTTCGCAGCTTCTTCGACACGACGGTCAATCTCGTCCTTGTCCACACCAGCAATCTTGAGCGCGAAGCCCATGTTCTCGCGCACCGTCATATGCGGGTACAGGGCGTAGTTCTGGAAGACCATCGCAATATCGCGATCCTTGGGCGAGACATTGGTCACATCACGATCACCAATGAAAATCTTGCCCTCATTGACCTCTTCCAGACCGGCAAGCATGCGCAGTGTTGTGGACTTACCACAACCGGAGGGGCCTACCAGAACCAGGAACTCGCCATCGGCAATTTCCAAGTTGAACTTGTCCACAGAAGGCTTCGTCGCACCGGGGTAAATGCGAGTGGCATCAGCAAAAGTCACAGTAGCCATGTGAATACAAACCTTTCATCGGCAGGTACGTGCCGAACGATCCGAGTGAAAGTAACCGCAGGAACAGCTCCTACGTATCTGCCTCACAAGCTTACTCTTAATCGAGCAGCCCCGTCACGAGCTCCGCAATCTTCGAGCGCTCCGAGCGCTTCAGCGTGATGTGTGCAAAAAGCTCGTTGCCCTTGAGTTTTTCAATCACCGCCTGCACACCGTCATGGCGGCCGACGCGCAGGTTGTCACGCTGCGCCACGTCGTGCGTAAGGATGACCCGGGAATTGCTACCAAGACGCGACAACACCGTCAGCAGTACGTTGCGCTCCAGCGACTGTGCCTCATCGACAATCACGAAGCTGTCATGCAGGCTACGACCGCGAATGTGAGTCAGCGGCAGTACCTCCAGCATGTCGCGCGAGGCAATCTCATCCATCACGTTGTCTGAAACCAATCCCTCCAGGGTGTCGTAAACAGCCTGTGCCCAGGGATTCATCTTCTCATCCTCGCTACCTGGCAAGTAGCCAAGGTTCTGTCCACCCACTGCGTAGAGCGGACGAAACACCACGATTCGGCGATGCAGTCCGCGCTCCAGCACCGACTCCAGACCCGCGCACAGCGCAAGCGCCGACTTACCCGTACCGGCCCGGCCGCCGAGGGACACTATCCCCACCGAGTCATCCAACAGCAGGTCAAGCGCCACACGCTGCTCCGCCGACCGCCCCTTCAGGCCAAACGCCTCCGTATCGCCCCGCACAAGCTTGACGACGCCCGGGGCGCTCACCCGTGCCAGCGCAGACTGGCTACCAGCGCTGAGCTGCACGCCGCAGTGCAGCGGCTGATCCTGGATCTGCTCGAGCTCAAGGAAGCCATTGGCGAAGAGACGATCAATTTCCTCCGGGTCGACGTCTACTTCCACCATTCCCGAGTACCCAGTCAGAACGACGTCCTGGGCGCGGTAATCGTCGGCAGGCAAGCCGACCGCACCAGCCTTGACACGAAGCGGAATGTCCTTGGTGACCAGCACGACATCATGGCCATCGTGCTGAAGATTGAGGGCGCAAGCGAGAATACGGTGATCGTTTTCGGCGGTGCGGAAGCCTGCGGGAAGGATGGAGGGATCGGAGTGGTTGAGCTCAATATGCATAAACCCGCCAAGATCATTGGCGGGCACAGGCCGGTCCAGGTGGCCGTAGCGGTAACGCAGCTCTTCGAGGAAACGGAGCGCTTCTCGGGCGAACCACCCCAGCTCTGGGTGGTGGCGCTTGGCCTCCAACTCACTCACCACGACCAGCGGAAGCACAACTTGGTGCTCATCGAACTTCTTGGTGGCGTGGGGATCGGACAGCAGGACCGAGGTATCAAGCACGTAGGTACGCATGCCCTCAGGCTAAAAGTCAGAGGTAGAAATTACGTGGTTGTGAGATGAATGCTTGGTTATCAGATGAACCACAGTTGGTTACAGGCTCTAATCCTCAAGTTGAACCCTAAGGAACTGGCCGAGCACCGAGCACCACTGCCCGGCCACTCCACTGCCCTTTTAATGGCAACTAGTCGTTGCAATGGTGACTAGTCGTTGTGACGGATTTGGCGACCCAGCAACTTGTGGCGAAGCGGATCAACCGCCAAGGTCACAGCGCCAACTGATACAACTCCCACGAGGTACGCCAGCGCAACTACAAGGGAGCGTTGACCAAACGTGATTTCGTTCGCAATCGGGCCGAACATGGTGGCTCCCAACAGCGCACCCATGACAAAGCCGAAGATGCTGGTCGCAAGCATGGGAAAGAATGTCTGCTTGAAAGTGACCGTGCGGTGGAAGTTGATTGGCGTACCGATGAAGTCCAGCGCCTTTGTCAGCGATGCCTCTTCATAGACGGCTGAGGCCTGAGTCAAAAGCGTTGACACCAGCAGCAGAACGAAACCGATTACGAAAGTGATAGTCACACCGGTTGCAATATCGTGCGCGAATGTGACATCTGCAACCTCTTCAATCTTGTCTTCGCCAGGCACCATCATTGTGTAGCCAAGCAGCAGGGACAGGAAGGCCATGGAACTTACTCGACGCCACGATTCCTTAGCGTTAGTCGCGACTCGTCGCGTCGCCACAAAATCACTTGAAGTACCGAAGAAGCTGGAGATGCGGGCAACAAGCTGGATAAAGAAAGGCGCCACCAGGCCAATTGCCCAGACCATCAGGTACATCATCGCTGCGACACCAAGCGTGGCAGTGACGGTTCCACCCGCGATATTGGAGTTGGCAATCACGTACAGGACGATCGCACCGATAACAACGGCCACAATCATGCGCCATGCCTTCATCGACTTGGGCACTTCCTTGCGGCTAACGCCGAGTGGTGAAATCATCACCCTTCGCAAACCGACCACAGCGGCAAAGAGTGCGAGTAGCACCACGGCAACCCAGACCAGCGGGTAGCCCCACCAGGGCAGCAACATGTCCCAGGTATCCAGGTAGTCATTGTCGAACTTGATTATCGCCCAGAATGGCGCAGTGGCCACCGACAACAACGTGCCCACCACAAGCCCAACAGCTGCCAAGACGAGGGTTTCGATAACTACCATGCGTGTAACTGCCCCGTTGGAGAGACCAATTAAGCGCAGAGTTGCCAACCTCTGCTCACGCCCCGCAGCGCCAAGCACCGCCGACTGGGCCACCAGCGAAACCATTGCCGGAATCACAAACACACAGGCCACGAGTGCCAGCTGCAGGTACATCTCGCCCTGACCTTGATTCATGTAATCCTCGGGCGTTGGGTTCGGCGGCAGCTTTGGCTCAGCCTGCCAACGGCGGTAAAACATCGCCGTGCCGCCAACGACAACCAGCGCCAACCAGGTGCTCACAGTCATAGCGACCACAGACAGCGCGGACAACCAACCGTTTCCCGAGTGCGATTCGCGCCCGGCGCGCTGCAGCCGCGTGCTCAAGTCCGCTAGTGCGCCGGTAGGAATTCTCTGGGGTTTTGGTGCTTCAGTTACGGTGCTCACTTTGTAACCTCCGCTCCTGCCAGCATGCGGTCGTCGTGAATCAGGCCATCGCGGATCTCCACACGTCGACGACACCAGTCGGCCACCTTCACATCGTGCGTGACCATCACCAATGTCGTCCCAGTCTGCTCCACCAACGCGGTGAGCTGCTGCATGACCTCATGGCCTGTGGACTGGTCCAACGCGCCAGTCGGCTCATCAGCAAAGATGACACCTGGCTCGCCGGCCATCGCGCGGGCAATTGCTACACGCTGTGCTTGGCCGCCGGACATCTGTCCTGGGCGACGGCGCGTTAGGTCTTCTAGGCCCAGGCGGCTGAGGACATCGTCGGCAAGCGCGAGTGACTTTGAGCGCTTCTTGCCCTGCAGAATCATGGGCAGAGCAACGTTTTCCCTGGCAGTCAGCTCGGGAAGGAGCTGGCCATCTTGAAAAACGAAGCCGAAGTCGTGCAGGCGGAGGGCGGAGCGGTCGGCATCAGAAAGCGAATTAATCTTTGTGTCACCGAAGATGACGTCGCCGTCGTCCGGCAGCAACACGCCGGACATGCAGTGCAGCAGCGTGGACTTACCAGAACCTGACGGTCCCATGACTGCCACGGTTTCGCCGGGCTCAATGGTCAGCGAAATGCCGGTGAGAACGGGAGCGGAATTGTAGGACTTAGTGATGTCACGAATACAAAGTCGTGCGTTTCTTGGGCTGTTGTTGTCTGTCATGGCACTCATTTCACTCGCACGGAGGCGATTTCAACACCGTGCCCACTTTCCTTTTGCGGTAGTGCTAGGTCTACTATGCCGGAAATTAATTCCTCCGCAGACAGAGCTTTCGTACCATAGGAAACTATGGAGCTGAAGGATTATTTCCGCAAATATATCGGCGCGAACCGCCGCGAAAAAGCGCATAAACGCAGCTACGAGGAATCCGCCGCCGCTCGCATCGCCGAACTTACCGCTTCACGACGAACAATTGCCGAAGCCTTCGAGATTGAACGTCGCCGCATTGAAAATGACCTCCACGACGGAGCTCAGCAATACATTGTTGCGGCTTCAATGAAATTGGGACTTGCAGAATTGGAGGCATCCAATACTGGCAATGAGGAACTAATGCAGCTCCTCGCGGAAACTCGCGGCCATTTGGAGGATGGATTACGCGCTTTGCGGCGAACAGTCCACGGAATTCACCCGCAGGTGTTGCGTGATCGCGGTCTGCAAGCGGCTGTGGAAGAGATTGCTGAAGGGTACGGCCCTCACGTTGTTGTGCACACTCCCTATCCCCTGCCGGAATTGGAAGAAAGTGTGCTCGCCGCGGCGTATTTTTTCTGTGCAGAAGTGCTGACTAATGCGGCGAAATATGCGCCGAATGCTCCTGTTTCTGTGCTGCTCACCTCAGATCAAACACTGAATATTTCAATTACGGACCAAGGCCCAGGCGGGGCAAAATTGGGACGTGGATTGCGGGGCATGAAAGAGCGTCTAGCCACTTTCGACGGTGCAATGACCATGCACTCTCCCGAAGGTGGGCCAACGCAGGTAATAGCCAGAATTCCCTTGATGCTAAATCGCTGGGAATCGGGCATTGGAGAAATAGAAGGCATGGATATGGAAAGCGTGGAGAAGAAAGGTGCGGCGAAATAATGAAAATTGTCATTGCGGATGACTCGGCACTCCTGCGGGAAGGAGTCGCGGGGCTCGTCGAAAAGCGCGGACATGAAGTGATTGCGATGGTCGACACTGCGCACGGTCTGGTGGCGGACATCGATGACCGGTTTGACGACTCGGGCGAGCTGCCAGACCTGGTGATTACCGATGTGCGCATGCCTCCGAAGATGAGTGACGACGGCCTGCGGGCCGCAGTGGAACTGCGCGAGCGTTATCCGCAGCTGAATGTCATGGTGCTGTCGCAGTATGTGGCGCCGGCGTATGCGCGTGAGTTGTTCTCGCCGGGAGGTGCTGGGGTTGGTACTGGGGCCGGCTCAAGTGGCAGCAGCTCGAGTGGCGGGACCGGGTATCTGCTCAAAGACCGCGTTGGCCAGGTGCTGGACTTCTTGGGTTCGCTCGAGGTCGTCGCAGGTGGTGGCGTGGTGATTGACCCTGATGTGGCGACGGCATTGATGCAGTCCGGCAAATCGGGGCTAGCCAGTTTAACGGCGCGCGAACGCGAAGTGCTCGAGCTGATGGCACGCGGCAAGTCCAATAAGCAGATTGCCGATGACCTCGTGCTTTCCGGGGCGGCGGTGGCGAAACACGTGTCCAACATCTTTATGAAGCTGCATCTGGAGCCCGGCGAGGAAAACCGCCGTGTGCGGGCAATTTTGGAATTTCTCACGGCGACGTCGGGGCAGATTTAGGGTCGGCAGCAATCGCATCTCTCGCAAAAGCGATGAAAAAATAAGTGTTGATTATGACACGAGTCACAATTTAAAGTTGGCTCATACGTTTGTTGTTTCCCTATAGAAAGGACGTGTCTACATGACTGTTTACGCCAACCCCGGCACCCCCGATGCAATCTTCACGTACAAGGAGCAGTACGAAAATTTCATCGATGGTAAGTGGACACCTCCAGTAGACGGGCAATACATGGACAACTCCACCCCGGTTACGGGCGAGGTTTTCTGCCGGGTTCCGCGGTCTAACGAGAAAGACATTGAGCTCGCTCTCGACGCCGCGCACAAGGCGAAGGACTCCTGGGCCTCGGTTCCTGCGGCCGAGCGGGCGCTGATCCTCCACCGCATCGCGGACCGTCTGGAGGAAAACCTTGAGAAGATTGCTGTCGCCGAGACCTGGGAGAACGGCAAGGCCATTCGCGAGACCCTCGCCGCTGACATCCCGCTCGCAATCGACCACTTCCGCTACTTCGCCGGGGCCACCCGCACGCAGGAGGGGCGCATCTCACAGATTGACGACAACACGGTCGCCTACCACTTCCACGAGCCACTCGGCGTCGTCGGCCAGATTATCCCGTGGAACTTCCCCCTCCTGATGGCCGCATGGAAGATCGCCCCGGCCCTCGCCGCCGGCAACTGCATCGTGCTCAAGCCAGCAGAGCAGACCCCCGCGTCGATTCTCATGCTCACCGAGATTATCGCCGATTTGCTTCCGGACGGCGTTCTCAACATCGTCAATGGCCTCGGCACCGAGGCCGGTGCTGCGCTGACCGCAAGCGACCGGATCTCCAAAATTGCGTTCACCGGATCGACTGCCGTGGGCCAGCTAATCAACAAGGCAGTGTCCGACAAGATTATTCCGATCACGCTGGAGCTCGGCGGCAAGTCCCCGTCCATCTTCTTCCCCGACGTCATGGACGCCGACGATGCGTTCCGCGAGAAGTGCATTGAGGGCCTGGCCATGTTCGCGTTGAACCAGGGCGAGGTCTGCACCTGCCCGTCGCGAGCCCTGGTCCACGAAGACATCGCTGATGAGTTCCTGAAGCTCGCGGTCGAGCGCGTTAAGCAGATTAAGACCGGCAACCCGCTGGATACGTCGGTACAGATGGGCGCCCAGGCCTCCCAGGAGCAGCTGGACAAAATCTCCGGCTACTTGGAGTCCGGGCCGAAGGAGGGCGCGGAGGTTCTCACCGGCGGCAACGTCGCCAAGCTCGAAGGGCTGGAGGGAGGCTACTACGTCGAGCCGACAATCTTTAGGGGCAACAACTCGATGCGTTTCTTCCGCGAGGAGATTTTCGGCCCGGTCCTGGCCGTGACAACCTTCAAGACTCTGGATGAGGCTCTCGAGATTGCCAACGACACTATCTACGGTCTTGGCGCCGGCGTGTGGAGCCGCAACCAGAATAACGCCTACCGCGCTGCCCGCGGCATCCAGGCTGGCCGTGTGTGGGTGAATAACTACCACAGCTACCCTGCTCACGCAGCCTTCGGCGGTTACAAGCAGTCCGGTATCGGCCGCGAGAATCACTTGATGATGCTCGAGCACTACCAGGAGACCAAGTGCATGCTCGTCTCTTACGACGAGAACCCGACTGGCCTGTTCTAAGAATCCGCCCACTTGGGGCTAGGCGGTTTGTCGATTCCGATTCACGTCCGATGAAGGTGTCGACAACTGCCTCTGCCCCCCCGAAAAAACGCCCTCCGCACCCGGCAGGTTGCAATGGTCGGCCTTAACCGGACGCACCAGGCGCTGGCGACTCCAAATTTAGAGGCCTAGCTCACGGCCGCCAGCTAGGTCTCTCTTTCTTTCTTCGCTTTCCGGCGCCACCTACACACCCGTTTAATCGTGGCACTGGCGGCCCATCCGCCGATAAATAGTAGCGGGATGTAGAAGAACACGACATAGGCGACGACCAGGCCGTCCTGGCCATCGGGCGGCGTGGTGAGAAATAGGAATGCCAAATCGCCAAGCGCAGCAATTCCTGCGCCGGTAGCTGCTGCGACAATGCTCCGCGCGCTGGTCATCCCCCGGACCGACGAACGATCACCGGCAAAAACAGCTATTGCTCCGACCAGCATTACTGAGACCAGCATGGACACGATCCACGACGCAATTCCTTCGTCGTAGGCGAGATTGGGCTCCGGCAAGATTAGCCCACCTAAAACGCTCCACGCGACCGCGGCGAAAAAGGACGCCAGCAAGGGGCGGGTTATATTGTCGAGCCTCATGCGTCCCAGGTTACGTGAGAGAACCTGCAGCGTGACCGACTCTCTCCCCCTCCAACGGAGAATCGAGTTACGCTCACAGGCGCAAAACCCTCCGAGCATAGAGTGGGTTAAGTAGCAAAACTGACAACCCGAAAATTTACGGGCTGCAAATGTGAAACTGTGCGAGCTTATGACACTTTCAAGCCATTTTTCGGGCCATTTTTGTCATAAA
>NZ_JVPT01000031.1:0-16612 GCF_001055915.1 Corynebacterium sp. 212_CJEI
ACCGGCTCTAGGCCTTGCCGAACCTACGGTCGCGCTTGGCGTACTCCACCACTGCGGCGCGCATGTCATCCCGACCGAAATCCGGGAAAAGCTTGTCCTGATAGACCATCTCCGCATAGGCGGACTGCCAGATTAAGAAGTTGGACGTGCGCTGCTCGCCCGATGGACGCAGGAACAGATCAACATCCGGCATAGTCGGCTCATCCAGGAACTGTGCGAAAGACTTCTCGGTCAAGTCATATTCGCTGAGCTCCCCCGCTGCTGCCTGACGAGCAATCTCTCTAGCAGCATCAACAATTTCAGCGCGACCACCGTAGTTGACGCACATATACAGAGTTAGCGCGTCATTATCCTTCGTCTGCTCCTCGGCAATCTCAAGTTCCTTAATCACCGAGCGCCACAGTCGCGGGCGACGCCCTGCCCAACGCACGCGAACGTTCTTCGAATCCAGCTCATCACGACGTCGGCGCAGCACATCGCGATTAAAGCCCATTAGGAATCGGACCTCATCGACCGAACGGCGCCAATTCTCAGTGGAAAATGCGTAAGCCGACAGGTGCTTGACGCCCATCTCCAAACAAGCATCGACGCACTCCATCAGCACGGCCTCACCACGCTTGTGCCCCTCGGTGCGTTTGAGCCCACGCTGTTCGGCCCATCTACCATTGCCGTCCATCACGAGCGCGATGTGATTGGGCACGAATTGCTGCGGTACAGGAGGATTCAACACGCTTCCTATTGTGCCCCACCGCTGACGTTTACTGCCAAAAAGCATCCACATGTTCCAGCGCCGGCACCCGGCGGCCCAGGTAGTACTGCAGGTACTTCGCCGTTAGGGTACGCGCCGTCGCCATTCGTCCCTCGAATTCGCTTGACGACGTATCGATGCCCGCCCATTGCTCATGAGCAAGCTGCCACATCAGATGCAGAACCTCGGTCGGCGGAGTATCTGCACCCGGTGGCCTGCAGTTGGTGCACACTGCTCCGCCCAGTGCGGGAGAAAACGCGTGGTGAGGGCCGGCTTTGCCGCAGCCTGCGCATTCAAAGAGGCTTGGCTGCCAACCTGCCTGCGCCATTGCTCGCAGGATGTAGGAGGTCAGCAACAAATCGGGGCGATGGCGACCGGCCGCAACGTCGTCGAGCGATTGGGTGGTGAGATCCCACAATTCGGGAGCCGGCACTTGCTCCTCGCCGACAATGCGTTCGGCGACGTCCAGGACTGCACACGCACAGGTGTAGCGCGCATAGTCGTCGACAAGCGGTGCTGCCCACGTGCGCACGGTATCTGCGCCTGCGATAGTGGACAGTCCTCGGCGTGGGTAGATGTTGACATCCACGTCGACGAATGGTGAGAGGCGGGAGCCGAAGCGGCTCTTCGCGCGGCGCACGCCTTTGGCGACACCGCGGACTAGGCCGTGGTCGCGGGTGAAAAGGACGATGATGCGGTCGGCTTCGCCGAGGTCGTAGCGGCGTACGACCAGCGCACGGTCGCGATACGGCTCGACCAACTTTTTAGAATCCCAACTTGCCCAGCTGCTTCGGGTCCGACTGCCAGTCCTTCAGCACCTTCACGCGCAGGTCAAGGTAAACATTCTGACCGAGCAGCGCAATGAGTTCCTTACGAGCCTTGTGAATGGTGATGCCCATGCGTCGACCGTCGCGCCCCATGAGGATGGACTTCTGCCCCGAACGCTCGACATAGATAACGGCGTGGACATCCAGGACGCCTTCGCGATCCTGGTTTGGCAGCACCTCATCGATCTGGACTGCCACGGAATGCGGCAACTCATCGCGCAGACCGCCGAGGGCCGCCTCGCGGATGAGCTCTGCCATCCGGGTGTGCAGATCCTCATCGGTGATGTGCCCCTTCGGGTACAAGCGCGGTCCCTCCGGCAACTGGGAAGCCATGACATCAATCAGCGTGTTGATGTTCTCGCCGGACTTCGACGACAGTGGCACCAGCTCGGCATCCGGACCGAGCAACTCCTGCAGCTCGATAAGGCGCTCAATAATGGTGTCGCGCGAGACCTTATCCACCTTGGACACAATGCCCATGATGTTCTTGCAACCTTTGGAGACGTTCTCGTAAATCCAGCGGTCACCGGGGCCAATTTTCTCGTCGGCAGGCACGACCATCGCGACCAAGTCCACATCGGAGTAAGTCTCCTGAACCATGTCATTCAGGCGCTCACCGAGCAGCGTGCGTGGCTTGTGCAGACCTGGCGTATCCACGACAACGATCTGACAGTTCTCGCGGTGGACTACACCTCGGACTGGATGACGCGTGGTTTCCGGCTGGTTAGCGGTAATAGCGATCTTCTCGCCCACCAGGGAATTGGTCAGCGTGGACTTACCGGTATTCGGACGCCCCACAATGGAAACGAACCCAAAGCGAAAGCCCTCCGGCGCACTGTAATCATCAGCATCTCCGCCAAGTCCAGCATTGGCCAGCATGTCATCAAGATTGCCCATCAGTATCTTCTTCCTCGGAGTAAAACTCCGCAGTCGGCTCCACCACCACAGTGCGTACCCGCATACGACCACGACGGTCACGCGAGCCCTCGGCGGTAAACTTCAGTCCTGCATATTCTACGTACGAACCGGGCAGTGGCACACGTCCAAGCTCATATGCCAACAGACCGGAGACCGTATCCACCTCATCGGTGACCTCGTCATCGAAGACGAGTTGGCGCCCGTGGGCTTCGTCGTAAAGCTCTATGAGCTCGCCCAAGCTGAGGCGCGCCTGCACGCGGTAGGAGGCATCCCCCAGTGGTTCGATGGGGGCCTGCTCGGCCTCGTCGTATTCGTCGGCAATCTCACCGACAATCTCCTCGAGGATGTCCTCAATAGAGATAAGACCGGCGACCGATCCGTATTCGTCGATGAGAATGGCGATGTGATTGCGGGTGCGCTGCATTTCATCGAGCAGATCATCCAGTGGCTTGGAGTCGGGAACAAAAACGCAGTCGCGCATGACTTCGGAGACGCGAACACCGCGGCCACCATCAGTACGCGAGTACGTCTGCTGGACAATGTCCTTCAAGTAAATGACGCCGACGATGTCCTCAACGCTCTCGCCAATCACCGGCAGTCGCGAGTGACCCGACTTCACGCATAGGGCCACTGCCTGACCACAGTGCTTATCCGCCTCAATCCACACCATCTCTGGGCGCGGAACCATAACAACGCGTGCCGACGTTTCCGCGAGATCGAACACAGACTGAATCATGCGGCGCTCATCGTGCTCCACAATGCCGCGCTCCTGGGCGATATCGACCATCTCGCGCAACTCGACTTCAGTGGCGAACGGGCCATCGCGGAAGCCACCACCAGGGGTGATGATGTTGCCGAACCAAATCAGCAACTTTTCCAGTGGCCCCAACACCTTGGCCATAAAACTCAGAACGACCGCGGTGGCGAGGGAAATCGAGTACGGATTCTTCCGACCCATCGTGCGGGAAAACACCCCGAGGACCAGGAAGGTGAACAGAGCCAACAACACCACTGCAGCCACAATGGCCCAGCGTTCCGGCTCGAAAAGCTTGAGACAGACCGCCGCCAGCGTCACTGCACCGATTGACTCGCACAGCGTCCGCAAAATCACCAGCACATTGACGTGCCGAGCGCGATTTTCTACGACCTTGAGAAGCGCATTAGCACCCGCGACCTCGTCACGCTGCAGCTCAGCCACGCGTGCACGGGAAATGCCTGCGACCGCAGTTTCGACTGTGTTAAGTCCGCCAGCGCAGATCATCGCCACAACGGCGACAATTATCAAAGTGATCATCGCTCGTTAGAACGTTCCGGGAACGCATTGGGGTTAATCGGTTTTTCGGAAAAACTGACACCACGACGATCGATGTCGTCGTACCAGTCCGCCAACAGACCATTCTGCAGGGAGAACATCTGGCGCTCTTCCTCAGCAGTGACGTGGTCATAGCCCAACAGGTGCAGCACACCATGCACGGTGAGCAGCACCAGCTCGTGGCTCAGAGGGTGGCCTGCGCGCTCAGCCTGGCCCGCAGCGAACTCGGGGCACAACACGATGTCGCCAAGCATGGCAGGTCCTGGGCTGGCAGCATCGGGGCGACCAGAGCCGGGAGTGAGCTCATCCATCGGGAAGCTCATCACATCCGTCGGCCCCGGCAGGTCCAGCCAGCGCACGTGGAGATCTTCAATCGTCTTCAAGTCGACAATGTGAATGCTCAGCTCAGCTGCCGGATGCACGTCCAGGCGACCCAACGCATAACGGGCAACGTCGATAAGCGATTCTTCATTGACGCCCTGACCGGACTCGTTGAAAACTTCAATGCTCATGTAATTTCAGCGTCCTTTATCGCTTGGTGGCGGACTGTCGCTTGGGTGAGGACTCGGCGCCCTGCGCAATGCCCTCGTTATAGGCATCGTAGTCATCGTAGGCCTCGACAATTGCGGTGACCAAGGGGTTTCGCACCACATCGGCCGCGGCCAACGCCGGAAACGCGATTCCCGGCACGCCACGCAACACCTCACGGGCAACTGCCAGACCGGACTTCTGCCCACGGGGCAGGTCAACCTGGCTGGCATCACCTGTGATGACCATCTTCGATCCGAAGCCCAAACGCGTGAGGAACATCTTCATCTGTGCTGGAGTGGTGTTCTGCGCCTCATCGAGAATGATGAACGCATTGTTCAAGGTGCGACCACGCATATAAGCCAGTGGTGCAACCTCCACTACCCCGGTTTCCATCAGCTTTGGAATTAGCTCCGGTTCAAGCATCTCGCGCATCGCATCGTGCAGCGGGCGCAGGTAGGGGTCAATCTTCTCGTGCAAAGTACCCGGCAAAAAGCCCAGGTTCTCCCCGGCCTCCACCGCCGGACGAGTCAGAATAATGCGCTCAACCTGCTTATCCTTCAGTGCGGCAACAGCCTTTGCCATAGCCAGGAAGGTCTTGCCAGTACCGGCGGGGCCAATGCCGAACACAACGTTGAAGCGGTCGATGGCATCGACATAGTTCTTCTGCCCCTCGGTCTTCGGACGCACGGTCTTGCCGCGGTGCGTCACAATTCCGCCACCGAGCACCTCACTGGCGGACTTTTCACCGCGATCGACGATGCCCACCGCGTGCCGCACTGATTCCGGGGAGAGCTCATGGCCACGACGGGCCATTGCCTCAAGCTCCTTGAATGCGCGGACAGCCAAAGAGACATCCGCCGGCGCACCCTTGATTGTTACAACCCCGCCGCGGACATGAATATCCGCTGCCAGTAGGGATTCCAGCAGACGGAGATTCTGATCCGCGTGACCGACCACAATCGGCGCGAGATTATCATCGAGCTCGACGACGGCCGTGGTACGAGCAGTTACTGAATATTTTGTCATTATGCGTCTATCCTACTGACCACTCTTGGGCGTGCCGCCCCACCGCTTCGTCAGCGGGCCCAGCGCACTGAGAGCAGCAGCTCCAGCCAGGGCGCTACGGAGAACCGTCGGGCCGAGCACCACCGAACTCGCGCCGGCGGCGCGGAAGGCCTCGAGTTCCTCGGGGCTCACTCCCCCTTCTGGGCCGACGATGAAAAGAACCTTGTCAGCGTTTGCTGTTTGTGCGGCGAAGTCCACGAATGGAGTTGTTTCCTCCTCGTGCAAAACTGCTGCCGCACCACCTGCTGACGTAGTTTCCCGGATGAGTTGCTCGATATCAGCGGAGCTATGCAGATCTGCAACCGGCGGAATCCATGCACGGCGAGACTGCTTCGCTGCCTCGCGTGCAGCCGACTGCCACTTTGCGCGCGCCTTGGTGACCTTTGCTGCACCCTGCCAACGGGCCACACAGTTCACTGCCGCCCACGGGATAATCTCGTCAACCCCAGCCTCGGTCATCAAGTCAACAGCGAGCTCGGCACGATCCGACTTCGGCAACGCCTGCACTACCGTGACGTGCGGCGTTGGACGTGCACGCTTCTCGGCAGCGATTACGCGGACGTGAACCTCGCGCGGGTCAACATGCATAAGCTGTGCCCGCACCACCATGTCCGCGCCATTGGCCAGGAGAATCTCCGAGCCTTCCTTCAACCTGCGAACGCTGATGTGCTTTGCCTCAGGCCCGAGGATCCGAATGATTTCCTCCGGGTGCGGCAGCTCGGCGAAATCACCGAGGAATACGGGCAAACTCATGCGTGCTTCACACTCACTGTGGGGCTATGGGGGGGATGGCGTGTTCAACGGCGACGGAAACGGGAGAAGAATCCGTGTCGCTCGCTGGAATTAGCCACCTTGGCATCATCATCGCGGTGGTCGCGGAGCTTCTCCAACAGTTCACGGGACTTGCGGTCCAGCTTCGTCGGCACCGTGACATCGACGTGGGCAACCACGTCACCGTTGCCCTCGCCGCGCAGATGCGGCATGCCCTTGCCCGACAGACGAATCTGCTCTGCCGGCTGGGTGCCCGAATCAACCTTGATGGTCATTGGCTCGCCGAGCAGGTCGTCGACCTCAAACTCGGTGCCAAGTGCAGCATCGGCCATTGGAACCTGAACGTTAAAGTGCAGGTCATCACCCTCGCGCTCGAATACCGGGTGTGGGTCCATGGCAACTTCCACGTAGAGATCACCCGCCGGGCCACCGCCCGGACCGACCTCGCCCTGACCGGCCATACGAATACGCATCCCATCAGAGATACCTGCTGGGACATTCACGGTCAGGTCACGGCGAGCGCGCACGCGACCGTCACCGCCACAGTTGTTACACGGATCGGGGATGATCTCGCCGGTGCCCTCACAAGTCGGGCACGGCCGCGAGGTCATCACATTGCCCAGGAAGGAACGCTGGACCTGCTGAATCTCGCCAGTGCCATCACAGCTGGTACACATCTTCGGCTTGGATTTGGACTTCGAGCCAGTTCCCTCGCACTGCTCACACAGCACCGCGGTGTCCACCGTGATGGGCTTGCGGACACCGGTGAATGCCTCATCGAGGCCCAGCGAAATACGCAGCAGCGCATCTGCACCTGGCTGTACACGCGAGCGGCGCTGGCGGGTACCGCCCGCACCGCCGAAGAATGCTTCGAAGATATCGCCGACTCCGCCGCCGCCGAAACCGCCGAAGCCACCGCCTGGCATACCGCCCTGCGGATTGAGAGGATCTCCTCCCATATCCACAATCCGGCGCTTTTCAGGATCCAGCAGGACCTCGTTCGCCTCAGATGCCTCACGGAACTTCTCCGCAGCTTCTTCATCACCCGGATTACGGTCTGGGTGGTACTTGAGCGCCAGCTTTCGGTACGCCTTCTTAATCTCAGCGTCCGTAGCGTCCTTCTCCACTCCGAGGATGCCGTAATAGTCGCGTGCCAACTTTAGCTACTTCCTTTCAATACCCGGCCAACGTACTGTGCAACAGCAGCAACCGAGGAAATTGTTCCCGGATAATCCATAAATGTGGGGCCAACTACGCCCATGCCACCCAAAATTTCGGTGCCGGTGCCATAGCCAGTTGAAACAACTGAGGTAGCGCGCAGCTCCTCGTCCTCGTTTTCCTCACCGATGGAAACGCGAACGTGGTGCAAATCCTGCGCGGCCGACAGCAGTTTCAGCACGACCACCTGTTCTTCGAGAGCTTCAAGAACCATGGGCAACGTAGAAGGTAAGCGACCGGCCATATTACCACGGGTCAAATTCGATGCCCCGGCCAGGATGAGTCTGTCATTCGGCTTCTCAATCAACGACTCCACCAGCACCGTCGAGCAGCGAATAAGCACATCCCGCAAATCACGCGGGGCGTTAGCTGCAAGATCGGAAATCGCAATCGACGCGTCGGCAAGCGTGTGCCCCGACATCGCGCGGTTGAAATGCTCGCGCAAGAGCGGCACGAGATCGGGATCCATCGGTGCTGGCAGTTCAACATTGCGCTGCTCCACGCGTCCGGTGTCAGTGATGACTACCAGCAACAATCGCGCGTCGGCGAGCTGGACGACCTCGCAGTGCCGGACGCGGGAGACCTCCAGCGTCGGCACCTGCACCACTGCGACCTGGCGGGTTAGCTGGGCCAGCAGCTGCACACTGCGGCGCAGCACATCCTCCAAATCGACGCCGCCTTCGAGGAACTCGAGGATAGCTCGGCGCTCAGCCCTGGACAGCGGCTTAATCTGCGAAAGATTGTCCACAAAAAGGCGGTAGCCCTTCTCAGTTGGGATACGTCCGGACGATGCATGTTCCTGCTGGATATACCCCTCGGCCTCCAGCACCGCCATGTCATTTCTAATGGTCGCCGAGGACACACCCAGATTGTGGCGCTCCACCAGAGCCTTCGAGCCGACTGGCTCCTGGGAAGCTACGTAATCCGAGACAATTGCCCGAAGAACTTCCTGCCTGCGCTTATCCGTCTGAGATGACATGCGGATAGTTTAACTAAGGATGTCAACAATTATTGCGTCGGCCAGCAAACGACCGCGATTGGTCAGCTGAATCCGCTGGCCACCATCGACGGAAACAAACTCCACCATGCCCGCTTCCGCTTGCCGACGTGCCTTGCCCAGCTCATCCTCACCGAGCAGATTGGCATCGATGCCCTCGGCCAGGCGGAGGCCCAGCATAATCTTCTCAGTGTGCCGATCGTCGGCAGTCAGCCCTTCCGAATCCTTAATCGGCAACTCTCCGCCGGAAATCGTCGCCGCGTAGCGAGCCGGATGCTTGACGTTGTAAAACCTCGTGCCATCCAGGTGCGAATGTGCACCGGGGCCCGCACCCCACCAATTTCCATCGCGCCAGTAGAGCATATTGTGACGACATTGGCCGCCCGGTTTCGCCCAGTTGGACACCTCGTACCAGGAGAAACCGGCTTGACTCAGTGCGGCATCGATGCGCTCGTAGCGGTCGGCGAGATCGTCGTCGTCAGGCATCGGCAGCTCACCACGACGGACCTTACGCGCCATCGCAGTACCCGGCTCGACGATCAGTGAGTACGCCGAAACATGATCGACGTCCGTGGCCAGGACCGCCTCCAACGTCGTATCGAGATCCGCCATCGACTCCCCTGGCGTGCCATAGATAACGTCGAGGTTGATGTGCTCAAAGCCGGCCGCGCGTGCCTCCGCCACTGCCGCCGCAGGACGCCCCGGCGTGTGCGTACGATCCAGAGTGGCCAGCACATGCGGCACAGCCGACTGCATGCCCAGACTCACCCGGGTAAACCCTGCCTCGGCCAAGCCTTCGAAAAACTCCGGGGAGGTCGACTCGGGATTCGACTCGGTGGTGACCTCGGCGTCGTCGGCAAGCCCAAAGCTGTTGCGCACACCGTCGAGCAGGCGACGAAGACCACTCGCCCCCAACATCGACGGCGTACCACCGCCGACGAATACGGTATCGGCGCCACGCGCTAGTTCGGGGTGCTTTACGACGGCCATCTCGAGCTCAGCCACGATGGCATCGAGGTAGTCTCCCTGCGTTGCACCACTGCCCAGCTGACCTGGCGTGTACGTGTTGAAATCACAGTAGCCACAACGGGTGGCACAGAATGGGACGTGTAAGTAGACACCGAAGGAATCGGTGTGTGCGGAGGCTTCGCTCACGCATGCTCCTTGGCTCGACGTTGCTTGACGCGGCGGACAATTTCATCGATGCGGGCACGTTCCATCAGGAACTCCGGAGGCCTACGGCCGCGCAGCGCATTGGCAACTGCCGGATGAGTCTCGGGAACAGCAACACACCAAGCGGCGGCAGCGGACAGTGCACGGCGGCCAGACTGTGCGTAAAGCTGCGGAAGCACCACACTACCGAGCTTTTCCACGCCTCGGATGTTTTCGGCGGAAACCCAGTCGGCGAGTTCCTCCAGGTAAGAAGCCACGGCATCGGAGCGAGCAATCATTGCCTGCGTGACCGTAGGGACTGCAACCGGATGCTTCAAAGGAGCCGAAATGAGCGACAGTGACTGCACATCCGGCGACTTCGGTGCCGGATGTGGGTGTCGCCGCGGTGTCGAAGCGGAGGAAAGAGTACCGATGCGCCCCGAGCGAATGCCGGAGGTAAACGCTTGGCGTAGACCATCAAGCTCACCAATCAGAGGGCGGCAGTCCTCAACGGCCTCGTCGACGATGTCAGCGAGCTCGAGGACACATTCGTCCACCAGCTCACGATCTACATCAGCAACCGCCTGAGCAAGGTGCTCGATGTGTTCGGCAACTTCGTCACCAATGTCGTAGAGCTCTTGGGTCACTTCGCGCAGGCGTAGCCGAGCATCGAAGTGGTTAATCATTGCCCGCCCTCCCACGACATCTTCGGCGCCGGTGACATCATTGCAGTCTTCCGCTTTCGAATATCGACGAACATTGACGAATGCCGACTTTCGAAAACTGAAAACTCCTTAAAAATTTCTAGCGCCCCTCACCTTAATGGGGTGAGGGGCGCTAGCGCGGTAACAACACGCTGCCGTTTTCTATCGGCAGCGGGTAGACCGTGAATTAACGCTGGTAGAGAGCCTCAATGTCACGCGAGTAGTTGTCCATGACAATGTTGCGCTTGACCTTCATGGTCGGGGTCAGCTCGCCGCTTTCCTCGGTGAAGTCACTGTCCAGAATATGGAACTTCTTAATGGCCTCTGCGTGAGAAACCAGCTCGTTAGCGGAGTTGACGGCGTCCTGAATCTCGGCGCGCAAAACTGCGCTGGAGGCAGCGAGTTCACGGATCGAGGTGTGCTCGGGGACGGAGTGCTCAATCTTCCACTTCTCCAGTGCCTCCTCATCGAGAGTGACCAACACGGAGACGAACGGACGACCATCGCCGATGACGACTGCCTGGGACACCAGCGGGTGCGCACGCATGCGGTCTTCCATCGGGCCCGGCGCGACATTCTTACCACCAGCGGTGACAATGAGGTCCTTCTTGCGGCCGGTGATCTTCAGGTGGCCTTCTTCGGTCAGCTCACCGAGGTCACCAGTCTTAAACCATTCGCCGTCGATGAAGGCTTCCTTGGTTGCCTCTTCGTTCTTCCAGTAGCGGTCGAACACAACCGGACCACGGAGCAGAACTTCGCCGTCATCAGCGATAGCGGCGGAGCAACCACCGACCGGACGACCAACGGTACCAATAATCTGCTCGCTCGGGTTGTTCACGGTGACGGCAGCCGTGGACTCAGTCAGACCGTAGCCTTCGTAGACAGGCACACCGAGACCACGGAAGAAGTGCCCGAGGTCAGAGGACAGAGCCGAACCACCGGAAATGGTGTACTGCACGGCCTCACCCATAGCTGCGCGAATTTTCGAGAACAGCAGGCGATCGTAGAGCTGGCGACGCAGCTTCAAGACACGCGACGGACCTGCCGGAGTATCCAGTGCCTTGGAGTACTCGATGGCGGTGGCCTCAGCACGCTCGAACATGGCCAGGCCGAATGCGCCCTTCTCCTTAGCGGAGGCGTAGGCGGAGTCACGAACCTTCTCGAACACGCGCGGCACACCGAGAATCATGTGCGGACGGGAACGCTGGAACTCCAGGGTGACGGTCTTGGTATCAGCCCAGTGAGACTGGGTAGCACCGGAAATCATCGAAGCCAGGGACACTGCGTGAGCCAACACGTGCGCCAACGGCAGGAAGGTCAGAATGCGGTTCCCCGGACGGGCAATCAGGCCAATCTCGTTGGTGAGGATGGCGCGGGCCTCCGCCAGCCAGTTGCTGTGCAGGAGCACGCAGCCCTTCGGACGACCAGTGGTACCGGAGGTGTAAATCACGGTTGCCAGGTCGTCGGCCTTGGTGTCCTTGATGCGGCGCTCGACCTCGTCGCCGTCAATGTCACGGCCTTCGTAGCTAATGGTGTCAGTAGCGGAAGCGTTAATCTCCAGTACACGACGCAGCTGAGACTCGCCCTCCGGGTTCTCGGTGCCCTTTTCGACCAGCAGAGGCTTCATGCGGTCGGTGTGCTCACGCGACTCGGTAAATGCGAAAACAGCACCGGAGTTTTCAATAATCCAACGAATCTGGCCAGACGAAGAAGAGCCGTAAATCGGGACAACAGCAGCGCCTGCCATCCAGATAGCGGTATTGATCAGGTTCCACTCGTAGCGAGTCTCACTGAGCAGCGCTACGCGGTCGCCCGGCTGAACACCGTTGGCAATTAGCCCCTTAGCGACGCCCTTTGCCTCGTCATAGAACTCCTGAGCAGTGACATTTACCCACTCAAAGTTCTTGGGGCGAGTGAAAAGCACCAGCTTCGGGCGCTTCTGCACCAGCTCCTGCAGCGAGGTAATAATCGTTTCGTCCTCGCCGATGACGTATTTCGCCTCGGTAGTATATTCACGCATCGAGTTACAAACCCCTACTTTCGGTAGTTCTGTCCGTCGTTGGTTTCGTTAGGAATCAACTTAGAACATCAAACCCTGCGCCGTTGTGATTTCAGTAAATATTTCGATAACGAAGTGATTTACCTTACTACTGGCAAAGTTTTTCTAAACTGGCATGATGGAAAGGGTGACACAGGCAGCTTCCAATCCTCCCCTTTCCTCTCCACTCGCCGACCTCGCTAAAGATGTCGGAGTTGGGGTTTCCTACTACTCCACCGAGGGCCAACTCGTGCACGTCTCTCGTGAGACAGTGCTAAAAACTCTCGCTGCTCTCGACATCGATCTGGGCCCAGATCCCAGCGATGCCGACATCAACGACGCCCGTCGTGAGTGGGCAGACACGCAGTGGTCTCGCCTTCTCCCGCCCGTGGTAGTTACCCGCCAGGGCATCTTCCACCGAGTTCTGGTTCACGTACCGCACGGCAGCAATGTCAGCGTGACTGTGAAACTGGAGGACGGCGCAGAATGGCCCTGCGCTCAGGTGCACCACTTGGTACCGCCACGCCAGGTCGGCGATGTGTTGATGGGTGAAGCCGCCTTCGCAATTCCAGAGGATCTGCCACTTGGTTGGCATCGCTTGCGCGCAGTCAACGATGACAACGTCGCTGAGTGCGATGTGGCCGTAACCCCCAACCGTCTCGCCACTGCCGACAAGTACGTGCAGAATCCTGCGCATGGTGTCATGGCACAGCTGTACTCGGTACGCTCCAGCCGCAGCTGGGGTATTGGCGATTTCGCTACCCTCGGCGACTTGGCACAGGTCAGTGCAGAGCACGCGGGCTCTGATTTCGTCCTCATCAATCCGTTGCACGCCGCAGAGCCACTGCCTCCGGTAGAAGACTCGCCGTACCTGCCCACCACGCGCCGCTATGTCAATCCGCTGTACGCGCGCCCAGAGCTTATCGACGAGTTCGGGTACCTGGACAAGGACGAGGCCGATGAAGCCCGTGCGCTAGCGAACTCTTTCCACCAGCTCAATCACAGCCCTGATGAGATTGACCGCAACCCCATCTACGCTGCAAAGCTCAAGGTATTGCGGGCAATTCACAAGATCCCCCTGTCCAGCGCACGCCAGGCGGAATTTGACCGTTGGCTGGAGGCCGAGGGCCGTGGCATATACGACTACGCGTCGTGGTGCACCGAGCGCGAGCTCGCGGATCGCGCTGCTGCCCGCGATGCTGCACGCGCTGCCACTTCCGATTCTGGTGCCGTAACCGAGAACGATATCGAGTTGGTTCCACCGTTGGGTAACCACGCCAGTGTCGAATCTCTGCGGGAGGAAATCTTCCAGTTCCACCTCTGGGTGCAGTGGATTCTCGATCAGCAGCTCGGCCAGGCACAAGAGGCAGCCCTGGATGCGGGTATGCGCATCGGCATCATGGCCGACCTTGCCGTCGGCGTGCACCCTGGCGGCGCGGATGCCGAGAACCTTGCGGATTGGCTCGCTCCTGCTATCTCTGTTGGCGCACCGCCAGACGGTTTTAACCAGCGCGGCCAAGACTGGTCGCAGCCGCCGTGGAACCCGCACAAGCTAGCCGAGGCCGGCTACCGCCCCTGGCGCGACATGCTGCGCACAATCCTTCGCCACGCAGGTGGCATTCGTGTTGACCACGTGCTGGGTATGTTCCGCCTCTGGGTCATGCCGCGGATGGAGTCCCCCGTCAATGGCACCTACCTGTACTTCGACCACGAGGCAATGGTCGGCATTCTCGCACTTGAGGCCGAGCTCGCTGGGGCCGTCGTCGTAGGCGAAGACCTGGGCACTTTCGAGCCGTGGGTGCAGGACTACCTGGCCTCGCGGGGCATCATGGGCACCTCGATCGTGTGGTTTGAATCCGAGGGCGACCAGCCGAAACCACCAAGCGCTTACCGCAGCCTGTGCCTGTCCTCCGTCACCACGCACGATCTGCCGCCGACGGCAGGCTACCTCGCAGGCGAGCACATCAAGCTACGGGAACGCCTGAGACTATTGCTTTCCGACGTCGCGGAGGAAGACCGCCGGGACTTCGAGTGGATTCGAAAGGTTTTGGGTGCGGCCAAGGAAGCCGGCTGCTTTGGTGACACGGCTGCGGCGGACATGGATGTTCATTCCCTTACCCGCGATAATCTGCCACCAATTGACGCACTGGTCACGGGGCTGCACCGCTTCCTCGACCAGACGCCATCCGCGCTGAAGTGTGAGGCCTTGGTGGACATGGTCGGCGATCGTCGTACTCAGAACCAGCCGGGCACGAGCCACGACCAGTACCCGAACTGGTGCATTCCGCTAACCGATGCCGAGGGCAAGGCCGTGCTTGTCGAGGACCTGCCTCGCTTCCCCGGATTCAAGCGTTAATTGGTTCGTGAGCGACTAATCCCTCATTTTTGCTGTTCACCGATCTTTCAGGTTATATGCCCGGCACTAAAACCGAGGCTAAAACTGGAAATCGGTGACTGCACCAGCGATGAGGATGAGAAGAAGCAAAACGATTAGGGCAAGTAGGACCTTCGAGTGCCTCGACCGATGCATGCTAACTCAGCTCCCTACTGCGAAATATTTGCGAACTACCCAACTCTAGCCTGTTGGGCAAATTTCCTAATACTTTAAGACATACCTTAGGGCAGCGATAGCGACCCAACACTTAAAGGGGGCTTCTCCCAGCTCAATTCATCGGGTCTCTCGGTGAGCTATCCGCAAGGCCACTACCTCTTCGGCTAGCTCTCGCTGCCCGCTCCTCGACGCTCCTGCGAACGCTCCCGCCGATGCACCGACCTCTGCCACAGACGTCCGCTGACAACATCGATTGCGCCAACGAGAACGAAAGCAAGAAACCCTCCGACTACCAGGAGAACCACGCATAGCACGCTGACCTGCGCAAGCAGTGGCAATTGGATAAGCCACTGCCCTACTCTGTCGAATGCTTCTGCCATGAGTGTCAACCTACCCTGCCGGTGACCGGAATAACCAGTGGGCGGCGGTCGCGGGGCTCGTCGTAAAGCGTGAAGCTAGGCATCAGTGCCCGACAGCCCGCGGCGTTCGAGGAGCGGCTGGATGTCCTTATCGCGACCTCGGAAGGCACGGTAGGCGGCCATGAAGTCGATGGCGCCACCACGGGAGAGAATCTCCTCGCGGAAGTGGCTGCCGCCGCTGATTGTGGCACCGCCGTTGTCGGTGAACCAACCGAAACCGTCCGCGTCGAGCACCTCTGCCCACAGGTAGGAGTAATAGCCCGCCGAGTAACCGCCGGCGAAGATGTGGTTGAAGTAGCGGGAGCGGTAACGCGGAGCCAGGTGGGGAACGTCGAGGCCGAGTTCAGCGAGTGCTTCCGCTTCGAAGGCATCAACATCAGTGACCTGAGCTGCTTCCTCCTCGGTGAGGCTGTGCCAGGCCAGATCGATGGCGCACGCGGCGAGGTACTCAACCGTGGCGAATCCCTCACCAGCGGTGCGGGCCTTCTTCACAGACTCGACTAGCTCGGCCGGGATCGGCTCACCGGTACGAACGTGGACGGCGTAATTGGCCAGAATGGATGGCTCAAGTGCCCAGTTCTCGTTAATCTGGGAGGGGAATTCCACGAAGTCGCGCGGGACGTTAGTGCCCGAGAAGGTCGGGTACGTGACGTCGGAAAGCAGACCGTGGAGGGCGTGCCCGAACTCGTGGAAAGCAGTGGTGACCTCGTCGAGCGTCAGTAGCACCGGGGTTCCCGGCTCGGTTTCGGCGATGTTCATCACGTTGACCACGACTGGCAGGCGCCCCAGCAGACGGGACTGGTCCCTAAACGAGCTCATCCATGCACCACCGCGCTTAGTCGGGCGCGAGAAGTAGTCCGTAATAATCAGGCCGATGGTCTCGCCTCCGCCCTGGCGTACCTCCCACACGGTCGTGCCCGGCGCGTATCCCTGCAGGTCCTCGCGCTTGACTACCTCGATGCCGTAGAGCTTGCGGGCAGCGTAGAACACGCCGTCTTCGATGACACGGTGCAGCTCGAAGTAGTTCTTGAGTTCCTCCGTGTCGACTGCGAATTCTTCCGCTTTACGACGGCGCTCCCAATACGGCCAGTCAGCGCCCGTGACCGTCTCACCGCCAGCCAGATCAGCGACCCGCTTGTACTCGCCTTCAGCATTGGCAATGGCAGCTGGCGCCAGGTCTGCAATGAGCTTCCGAGCAGCCTCTGCGGTGGTTGCCGTCTCCTTGGCAATGACGTAATCCGCATGCGTGTCGTAGCCGAGCAGCTTGGCACGGCGGGCACGCAGGCGCGCCATTTCCAGCACAATGCCGGAGTTGTCGAACGTGCCGGAGGCAGCACCCGCACGCCCCAGTGAGGCTTCAT
>NZ_JVPT01000032.1:0-13939 GCF_001055915.1 Corynebacterium sp. 212_CJEI
CTTTCAAGCCATTTTTCGGGCCATTTTTGTCATAAACGCAGTCAGTAACTCAGATCGACCCAACGTCACCAGTCATAAACGTGGTCAGTAACTCGCATTGGGACTAAATGGAAAAGGTGCCCACCGACGACACACCGACCAGACACGCTTTTCTTTACTTACCCCCATATTTCGGTTCACGAAGATACCTACGCGCTGGAGAAGCTGGCCGAGGTCAAGTCAGCGTGCAACCTCACCATGATTCTGACTCCTGGTAACCACGATCAGATTCACCCCAAGTTCCAGCCTGCGGTGCAGATGGAATGGATGGGCGCCTACCAGAACGTCTTTGACCTCATCAGCCTGAATCTCCAGATTAAACAGGGCAAGAAGGCCTATCTCGTCAACCACTACCCCGCGCTGATGGATCGGACCGCGTCCAAGAATGCCGTCCGCTGGGCTCCGCACGCTAATCGTTGGACCGGCATCGTTCACGGTCACACGCATTCGTCCGTGACGCTCATGCCTGGCCACGTCAACGTCGCGCCCGAAGCCCACGACCTGCAGATTATCCACAGTTCGACACTCTGGGACCTCCTAGATCAGGTCTAACCTTTAGCTTTACGACGGTCCCCGCGCCCCAGCCCAACCGCGCCACCTGCGGCTTCGGCTGGGGAACTCATAGCGCCCACGTCTCTAAGTACTCAGGTACTGGCTAGCTCGGGCAGCTTTGTGCCCCCCCAAAAAAAGTGCTCCATCGCCTCCTATGCGCCTGTCCATTTATGGCTTAACTGTCCGCCTATGGCCCAAAAGTGACCTGTTGCGCCAATGTGTACATATGGTCGCGTATACAGAGCCAAACGTTACTGTCGAGCCATACGTCATCTTCGAGCCATACGTGGCGTGCTGCCGCGATGCCGTGATGGCTCCTCTTCACTTGTCATTGCGCTATTGGGATTCTAGAACCCCCGCATAAGTGGCGAGTAAGTGGCAAGCTTTCGGCTCCAGCGCTCTGGCCCAAGACTCCAGCGACTTGTGGCCAAGGTATTCACCTATCGATGCGCTGGAGCGTGGCCATAAGTGAATACCTCATCGACATGTGAGAGACCCAGCCAATACCGTGCGCATAAGTGCCGAAAAACCATCGACAAGTCACCGACACCATCGACAAGACCCCGAAACTTGGCCATAAGTGGCGGAATAGAAAATAGACCGCTCACTCCCACGGCCCAACCCCTCAATAACCAGCCGGGGCGCGTCGGGGAAAGACACGAATTTTGTCCTTTGGCCCGAATATTTAATGATTGTTTTAGTGGATTAACACTGCGAATAAAAAACCAGGCCAGAGAAAAACTCTCTGACCTGGCTTAATTGCTCCTCCAGCTGGACTCGAACCAGCAACCCTTCGATTAACAGTCGAATGCTCTGCCATTGAGCTATGGAGGAATATCCACCGCACAGAACCGGCTAAACCGAACTTCGGCCATGCCGTTCCTTGCGACGGATAGATACTTTACCCAGACCCCTTGAAACTCACAAATCGCCAGGTCAAAGGTTAATTTAGGCATCTCATACCCATCGGCCATGACATTGTTGTGAGTTCTTGAAACCACACAATCCGTGCAATCCACATGATCCACGCAATCCACACAATCCGTGCAATCCGTGCAATCCACACAATCCGTGCAATCCGTGCAATCCACGCAATCTCACACAGCCCAACGAAGCCCCCAGCAGTACTGAAAACGCTTTCCATCATGCACTTTTCATATCGCATTCTTACGATGGGGCTTATGTCTGAACAAGCCAACGGAACCGAAAACACCGAGCAAACCGCACGCGTTGTTCGCGGCGTTATCGCACACGAAAAAGGCGCACCTGTAGAACTTACTGATATCCACATCCCGTCCCCGGGCCCGAACGATGTCATTGTTGACATCCAGGCCTGCGGCGTCTGCCATACAGACCTGGCTTACCGCGACGGCGATATCACCGACGAGTACCCGTTCTTCCTCGGCCACGAGGCCGCAGGCGTGGTCTCCGAGATTGGCGAAGAGGTCACGCATGTTGCCGTCGGCGATTTCGTTGTCCTCAATTGGCGCGCCGTCTGTGGCGAGTGCCGCGCCTGCAAGCGTGGTGAGCCACAGTACTGCTTTAGCACTTTCAACGCCTCCAAGCCCATGACGCTTGCCGACGGCACCGTCCTCACCCCAGCACTTGGAATCGGCGCTTTTGCGGATGCCACCCTCGTCCACGAGGGCCAGTGCACCAAGGTCGATTCGGCAGCCGATCCGGCCGTTGCGGGCCTGCTGGGCTGCGGTGTCATGGCCGGCATCGGTGCGGCTATTAACACCGGCGAGGTCAAGCGCGGTGAATCGGTAGCCGTCATCGGCTGCGGTGGCGTTGGTACGGCCGCTATCGCCGGTGCCAAGCTGGCCGGCGCTAGCAAGATTATTGCCATCGATATCTCGAACGAGAAGCTGGACACCGCCCGCGAATTCGGCGCGACCGAGACTATTAACTCTGCGGAGCTGGCTAAGAGCGATAAGGGCACCGGGGAAGAGGATCCCGTCGTTAAGCGAGTGCGTGAGCTGACCGACGGTTTCGGTGCTGATGTCGTGATTGATGCGGTCGGCCGTCCGGAAACCTACAAGCAGGCGTTCTACGCCCGTGACCTGGCTGGACGCGTTGTTCTGGTCGGTGTTCCGGCGCCGACAATGGAGCTGGACATCCCGCTGGCGGATGTGTTTAGCCGCGGTGGTGCGTTGAAGTCGTCCTGGTACGGCGACTGCCTACCAGAGCGCGACTTCCCGATGCTGGTGGATCTGTCGTTGCAGAACCGCCTGCCATTAGAGGGCTTCGTGACGGAGCGCATTGGCATTGAGGATGTTGACGAGGCCTTCGAAACCATGAAGGCCGGTAAGGTACTGCGATCGGTGGTGACGCTGTGAACAAGGGTTTGAGGGTCGACCACGTTCTCACGTCGGGCACGTTCTCGCTCGATGGTGGCACGTGGGACGTAGACAACAACGTATGGGTGCTCGGCGATGACCGTGAGGTCATTGTCATCGATGCGGCGCATGAGGCGCAGCCGATTATTGACGCGGTGGATGGCCGCAAGGTAAAGGCGATTGTATGCACCCACGCGCACAACGACCACATCACTGTGGCCCCTGAACTGCAGGAGAAGCTCGACGCTCCCCTGCTCGTCCACCCGGGCGACCAGATGCTGTGGGAGCAGTCCTGGCCGGACCTGGCGCACGAGGACCTCGCGCACGGTCAGCGCCTGGAGATTGCAGGCACGGAGGTTGTCATTATTAACACTCCGGGCCACTCCCCTGGCTCGTGCTGTCTGTACGTACCGGAGGCCGCGGAGCTGTTCTCTGGTGACACGCTGTTTTCCGGCGGTCCGGGGGCGACCGGTCGGTCCTACTCGGATTTCGACACGATTATTAACTCCATCCGCGACAATCTGCTGACTCTGCCTGCGGAAACGACTGTCCGCACGGGTCATGGCGACCACACGACGATTGGCCGCGAGGCTCCGCACTTGGAAGAGTGGATTCGCCGCGGCTACTAGTCGCTAGCCACTAGCTACTCAAACACGACCTTGACCGCCTCTGCTTGCAGTTCGCGGCGGTACTGCTCCATCGCGAGCAGGTCCGCGAACAGCGAGTTGTAGGCGGTTTCGTCGTCTGAGGGGCGCATTCGTGAGAGCATCGCCTTCAGCTGTGCAATTTGGTCACCGACCCACACCTCCTGCAACCGCGCCAGAATCGCCTGCGCATACGGGCGCAGCGTCTCTGCATCGACGGCGATTTGCTCCACGCCCAGCTCAGTCACGAGATGCTTGACGACGTCCTCCCGCGCCTGATCCATAATTGCGGTCGCCCAACTATGTGGCTGTGTGGCCGCTTCCCCGCAGGCACCACCTGCAGCCATGATGGCATCGAATACCGCCCGGTAGGTCGGATGCCCAAAGGTCTCGGGTGCGAGCGCATCGAATACCGGGCCGGTGGTGGCGGGCTCTTGAATTGCCAACTTGAGAGCCTCACGCTGCGCATAGAGCACAGGGTCCCGCGGGTTTGGATACGGCAGTGCCGGGTTGCGCCGGCGCCGCGCTTCCTCTGCCTCTTCGCGGGCACGGGCCTCTTCTTGGCGACGCTGGTAGGGAGTGCGCTTTTCATTCTGTGGCCGACTGGCCTCCTCGCGGACGCGCTGCACCAGCTCGGCTTCATCATTCCAGCCAATCCAGCCGGCAACTTCGCGGGCATACTCATCGCGCAACGCCGCGTCCTTGAGCTGGGCCAGGACAGGCACCACTCGGCGCAGCCCGGAGACCCTGCCATTAGCGGTGGTCAGGTCATAGTCGGCCAGAAGTGTGCGGAGGACAAATTCGATCAATGGCCGTCGTGAAGCAACGAGATCGCGGACTGCGGCCTCGCCCTTCTTCTGGCGCAGATCACACGGATCCATGCCGTCCGGCGCGACCGCGACGTAGGACTGGCCGGTGAAGTTCTGCTCCCCCTCGAAGGCGCGCATGGCGGCCTTTTGCCCTGCCTCGTCGCCGTCGAAGGTGTAGATGAGTTCGCCGCGGAAGAAGTTGTCGTCGAGCATGAGACGACGCAGCAGCTGGAGGTGCTCCTCGCCGAAAGCGGTGCCACAGGACGCGACGGCTGTGGTCACGCCCGAGGCGTGCATGGCCATGACGTCGGTGTAGCCCTCCACGATTACAGCCTGATGACCAGCGGCAATATCCTTCTTTGCCAGATCCAGGCCGAAGAGGACCTTGGACTTCTTGTACAGCATGGTCTCGGGCGTGTTCATGTACTTGCCCAGATTGTCATCGTCGAAAAGCTTGCGGGCACCAAAGCCGATGACATCGCCGGACATATTGCGGATCGGCCACATGAGACGACGGTGAAAACGATCGATCGGCCCCATGCGCCCCATCTTGGAAAGACCCGCCTTGTCCAACTCCTCGAAGCTAAAGCCCAGGCGCTGCAGGTGCTTGGTTAGAGTGTCCCAGCCGGCCGGCGAGTAGCCACAGCCGAACTGGGCCGCGTGCTCGGCGGTGAAGCCGCGGTTTTCCAGAAACTCGCGCGCGGGCGCTGCCGCTGGAGTGGAGAACTGTTCGCGGTAGAACTTCTGTGCCTCGCGGTTTGCGGCGATGAGACGCTGGCGAGTTCCCGGTTCCTCGCGACGGCCCGTGCCGCCGCCCTCATAGTTAATGTGGAAGCCAATCTTCTCCGCGCAGGCTTCGACAGCCTCCGGGAACGACAGGTGTTCCATCTCCATGAGGAAGCTGAATACATCACCGCCCTTGCCGGTGGAAAAGCAGTGGTAGTAGCCATGATTGGGGCGTACGTGGAACGACGGCGTGCGCTCGTCTTTAAAAGGCGAAAGCCCTTTCAGAGAATCCGCGCCAGCCGGTTTGAGGTTCACGTATTCTGCAACGATCTCCTCAATCGGAGTCCGTTCGCGGATTGCCGCGATATCGGAGTCCGGAATTCTTCCCCTAGCCATGAAAATAACCTTACCCAACCCGTCCAATCGACTCCGCCGTAGAGGTTTCGCTTGCCGACGAGCCGCCCGCGCCCAGCCCATAACGTGCCGGCGGCGACCGATATGGAAAGATACTAGCCATGGCTGAGTGGAAGAAGATTGCGAGCGGCGTCGGCGCTGCCGCCCTGGTGCTGGCTGGTAGTTACCTGGGACTCGATGGCGGAGATCAGAACGCATCGGGGTCGGAGGACTCACAGGGGTCGCAGAGTTCCGCCGCCTCTAGCGCGAAGTCGAATCCCAAGCCGGGTCCTAACTCGAGCAGCAACAAGTCGGGTGCAAAGGGTGCCACCTGCGCAGTAGATACCCTGCCGCAGGAGGCCGACGATGTTATCGACCGCATCCTGACCGACCAGGACCACATCTACTCGCAGCACGACGGCAAGCACTTCGGCAACTACGAGGGACGCCTGCCGAAGGAGCGCGGTGACTACTACCGCGAATACACCGTGACCACCCCGGGCAATTCCAGCCGCGGTGCACGCCGCATCGTTGTCGGCGGCGGTTCCGAAAACGATCCGGATGTCTGGTACTACACCGACGACCACTACGAGAGCTTCTGCGAAATTCCTGACGCGGAGGACTGAGCCAAAGTATTACTGCGGAATCAGCGCTACCCGATAAAACCGAGTTGATTTGCGCTCCGGGCAACAAGAACGATGCCAATTATTGCTGCCACCCACAAAACAGTGACCTTTGTTTCATATTCCAACCGGGGGATAACGTTCACTACCCGGTTGTAGACCTTATCTCCGAAGGCCGCGAAGAGCACTCCAACGATGACTGCGGGCGAAATCATCACTACACAGTAGAGCGCGAGGATAAGCAGTTGCACTGCGAAAGGCACTGCCATCGATTCAATGATTCCGATTGCCGCCAAGTACGGCAACATCGTACCGACCTCGACAACTGCTGCTGCTAAGGCTAAACCCACCATCGCGGGGAGGCCGGCAGAACCTTTCTTCGTGTCCTCCGACCGAGATTCAAGTACCTCTTCGACAGTCCGTTTCTTGGGATTCGGTGCCAGGATTCCGTAAGCAGCTAACAAAATACCCAACACCATCATCACCCAACTGAACCAAGTGTTGGATGCAATGCCCGAGACTGCGTCTAAAGCCTGACGCAGGCCGAAAAAGAGCGCGATGCCAACCGCAAAGTAGGACAAGACAATTGTCCCTAAATAAGTAACGTATTCGGCACCCCTCATCCTCCGCCAGACGATGAGCAGCACTACTGGAATCAGCAGGGTTCCAGCACTGAGACTGTCAAGAAGCGCAAGCCCCACAAGAACAAGATAGTCCATCTCCATCACTCCCTCGTACATTCGTATAGTAAACTATCATACAGTCGTACGGGAAGTGGCGCGAATGAAACCCCAAAGGAGTTTTAGGATATGAGCATGATGTCACCTCAGGAAAAAGCCATTTCCGATGCAGCAATCAAAGTAATTGTTAACCAGGGGTTCGACGTTGTCAGCGTTCGAAAAGTGGCTCAACAGGCGGGCGTAGCCCCTGGAACAGTGCAGTATTTTATGGGCACGAAAGACGAACTACTCAGCAGGGCACTTCTGCGCTCGGCAGCACGACAGCATGAAAGAGTCTCGTCGCTACGCTTTCAATCGAATACCTCGCCGCTAGAACAGCTCCACCGCTCCCTGCTCGAACTACTCCCCATCGGCCCAATACAGCGCGAAGACGCAGCACTGTGGGTTATCCTCGGTGCCGCTGCATCAACACGCAAAGTTCTGGCCCAGGAGTACCAGAACGAACTCAGTAGATTCCAGGACCATCTCATTTCAGCACTGTCCGCCGCAGACGTCCCTGGAGATATAGCTCAGACGGCCCGGCTCATCACAGCTATCGTAAATGGACTAGCCCTCGATTACATGCATGCGAAGCCCGACGCAGAGACTACGAAGGCGCTTTCCGATGACCTCAGTAGTAGCCTTCAGCGGATACTTCAAAAATAGTAATCGCTGACAGCACTACCCCCACGCCGCAGCCACACCAGCAATCCGGCGATCAAGCCGCTCTACACGCGATTCCGTCATCGACGCTAGCTGATCAACGATAACCCGCAGCCGCGCTTGGTCACTCTCCGCCCGGGAATAGAGCCACTGGAACATCGGATCAAGCGTCCCTGGAGCACCTTCCTGCAGATACTCGGCCACCCGGAAAAGACGATCGCGTTCACGCTCCTGACGGCGAATATGACGCGGAAGATCCATCACATACAGCACGGCGATGGTCTTCAGCATGGTGACCTCCGCCAGAATCGAGCTGGGCACGGCGAGGTCCGCGTCGTAACGCCCGAGCGGAAGCGTCGACCCGGAGGCAGCACGCGTACCCGCGACGGAAGCCGTGACGAAACGGCCGACCAGCTCCGAGGTCATCCGTTTCAGCGCGACCAGCGAGCGCAGCGAACCATCATAGGACGCCGCAGCTGATACCACCGGCAAGCTGGCAAGACGCCCGGCAGCCTCGACGAGCTCCGCTGGATCGCCACCAAATGCGGCAGCGCCCTTGTCAGCGAGCGCGGCCAGTTCCACCGTGTCCCACAGAACACCCAGGTCAACGCGGCCAGAGACGATGCCATCTTCGACATCGTGGACGGAATAGGCGACATCGTCAGACCAGTCCATGATCTGCGCCTCAAGACACTGCTTGCCGTGCGGAACGCCCTGGCGAATCCACTGCAGGATCGCAGCATCTTCCTGGTAGGCCCCGTACTTGTGGCGGAGCTGACCATCGGGACCGATTGGTGTCCACGGGTACTTACAAGCCGCATCGAGCGCCGCCCGAGTGAGATTGAGTCCACAGGGCTCACCTGTACCATCGAGCACCTTCGGCTCGAGGCGAGTGAGAATACGCAGCGTCTGCGCGTTGCCCTCGAACCCGCCGCAACCAGCGGCAATCTCGTTGAGGGCGCGCTCGCCGTTGTGGCCATACGGCGGATGCCCGATGTCATGGGTCAGGCCGGCCAGCTCTGCGAGATCCTCATCTGCACCCAACTCGCTGGCGATTCCACGGGAAATCTGCGCGACCTCCAGCGAGTGAGTCAGGCGCGTGCGCGGAGTATCACCCTCTCCTGGCCCCACGACCTGGGTTTTGTCAGCCAGTCTGCGCAGCGCTGCGGAGTGCAAAACGCGGGCGCGATCTCGCGCAAACGCCGCCCGGTGAGATTCCAAGGACTGCACCCCGGGCAGCAATGACTGCTTCGGAGACTCCTCGACAATACGAGCGAGTTCAAAAGATGAATACGAAAATTTACCGGCCACGTAATTATTGTTACGTATCCTTGTAGATATGTCTGACAGGAATCGCGTGTTTCGCCCCCTTTACCTTGCCGCATCGGGTGCTTTTCTCGGCCTGAGCATGCCGCTAATTACTGCCGCACTACCGGCACAGCCACCGGTTCACGCACCTGCTTCGCTGCTGGCACTCGCACCGTCAGCATCCCTGGCGCACGCCGAGGCACCGGCGGATGTGTCGGGCGAGGTGGCTGATCTCGCAGGTGTGCTGAGCGGCGGCGATGAAGCTCGTCTGAAGGAGCAGATTCAGCAGCTCAAGACAGAGAAGCGACTCCTGTTCTCGGTGTTTTACATCAAGAGCTTCGACGGCATTCAGGGCGAACAGTGGGCGCAGCAGGCCTGGGAGCACCTCGGAGCTGCCGACAACCGCGGTGTCCTGGTCGTCGCCGTGGAAGACCGAAACCTCGGCGCTTTCGTCGGAGACTCCTTCCCCCGCAACGCGGAGGCCATCAACAGAGCAGCTCAAGGGCAGTTGTTAGAGGATGACAACTGGGCAGCTGCGGGTGAAGCTGCCATCGCCGAGGCAGGCGGTGGCAGCGGCTCCGCCGGTGGGTGGGCACTCGGCGCCGGCCTCGGTGGTGCCGCCGTTGTCGGTGGCGCCACCTGGGCCGTGGGCCGTCGCAATAAGAAGAAGCGCGATGAGGAGGAGATCGCTCGTGGCCGCAACATCGACCCCAGGGATGTCTCTTCGCTGGACTCGCTGAGCACCAGCTCGCTCGATGTTCTTGCGCACGATGAGATTGTCAGTACCGATGAGTCCATCCGCAAGGCCAGCACCGAGCTCGACCTCGCCCGCGCTGAGTTCGGCACCGAACGCATCCGCAGCTTCGACAACGCACTGAAGCACTCTCAGTCCACGCTCGAGCGTGCGTTTGCACTTCGCCAACAGCTTGACGACGGCTCCGTGTCCGACGAAATCGAGCGCCGCAGTGTCCTGCTGGAGATTATCTCCACCTGTGGTGTTGCGGATGACCAGCTCGACGGCGAGGCCGCAAACTTCCAGAAACTCCGCCAGGAGTTGATGAATGCTGAAGCGACGATTTCGAAGCTCACTCAGCGAAGTGTCGAGCTGCGTTCACGTATGCCGCGTGCCGGCGAAATTCTCGATGGTCTGCGCGCACGTTACGAAGAGCAGATGCTCAGCTCTGTGACCGACAATATTGATATGGCCACGGAGCACCTGAATCAGGCTGACCAGTCAATGTCTGAGGCCCGCCGCATCGCGGACCTACCCGCCGGTGAGCAAGGTGGTCTGATTGATGCACTGTCGGCCACCGACTTTGCGCTCACACAGGCAGAGAGTCTTCTGGAGGCCATTGAACACGCCGATAGCGATATTCACGCTGCAGTCGCGGGGCTGGCTTCCCTTATCGCCGAGGTCCGCGGTGAAATCGATGAGGCCTCGCACCTGATGTCGGCACCGCAAGGCGCCAACATCAACCGCGAGCGTCTCAATGCAGCCATCGAAGCAGGCCGCGAAGCACTCGGTGTGGCAGCCAATAAGTCCGAAGTGGATCCACTGAGTTCCTGGACCGCACTGACCGATGCCGATGAGCTGCTCGACGAAGCCCTCGACTCCGCTCGAGACAAGGCCGCATCGTTCGCCCGCGCTACCGCTACTTTGCAGCACAGCATGCAGGATGCCGACAATCACATTCGCGCCGCGGCTGACTTAATTGCTACCCGCCGCCGTGTGGTTGGTGCTGAGGCTCGCACTCGCCTCGCGGAGGCGCAGCGTGCTTACGGCTCTGCTCAGGGCTTGGCCAACGACGATCCGCGAAAGGCTTTGGCCTACGCACGTCGTGCGCGCAAGCTCGCGGCTGAGGCCGCTGACTTGGCCCGCCGTGACATCCGCCGCTACCAGGATCAGCGCCGCGGTGGCGGCAGCAACGGTTCGATGGTCGCCGGCATGGTGCTAGGCAGCATGCTCAGCAACAACAGCGGCTTTGGTGGCAGTATCGGCGGATTCGGCGGTTTCGGCGGGGGTTCGAGCCGACCAGGCGGCTCCGGCAGCACAATGGGCTTCTAGATTCCCGCCTAAATTCGCATCTGGCGTGGTCCATCCACAGACCACGTCGCCAGAGAGGCGGCAATCAGCCAGTCTTCGAAACTCCCCCGGAAGTCTCCTTTCTGGGCATAGACACCAAATACCCCTCGGCCTAGGCTGTCCTCTCTGACGATTCGGGCGAGCTCATAGCCTGGCCGTTCGATGTCGAAGACCGTGCGAATTCCCCGTCCTTCTCTGTTTAGGACAAAAGAATCCCCCTCATCCGGATTCGTCATCACTAGCGCGTTCGTGCTAAAAAAGCGGGCTTTCACCTGCCAGCCACGCCCTTGTGGCGAGGTGATCCAGAAAGCACTAAAGACCCCGTCCTGACAGCTCCAGCCGTCGGACAGGGTCTTTTGGTTCTCGTCGTAAACGACGCTGTCTGCAATAGTTGCTACACGATCCACACCCAAATCATATAGGCAATCAGCAAGAGCAAGCAGACAGTGAGAATCCAGGTAGAGGAAACCATGCGGGACTCCAGCACTCGACGAGCACTGTAGACCAGGAAGATCTTCTCCTCTTCCGGCAGCGCACGGCCCTCATCGGTGTCGAACTGCACCTCTGCGTGGCGCACGCCACGGGACGCACCGGTAAACTGGCCCCACTTCTCGCCGGTCTTCGCATTCTCGATGACGTAGTTCGTCGATCCCTCGCACACCAGCTTGCCTTCAGGACGAACCGGCCCAAAGGTCACTGAAAGCTGCTTGGCTCGCGAAATCTTGTCACGGTCAGCAGCAACGGTCGAGAACACGCGGCCGTCGGGAAGCGTGGCGGAAACACGGTGATTAGCAGAGGCATCAATGACCCACTCCCCTTCCGGGGTGTTGAGGCGATCGCCCTGCTCATCACGGATGTACGTGCCGACTTCGGTGCTTTCCTTCAGAATCGGCCAGGTTTGCTCGGATTTTTCCCGAGAGCCGTCACCGAGACTATAGGATTCCCAAAAAACTTCTTCGGCCATTAGCAGCCCACCAGGCGAGCTGCGAGGTAGCCTTCCAGCTCGTCAATCTTGACGCGCTCCTGCTCCATGGTGTCGCGGTCACGGACGGTCACAGCGTTGTCCTCGAGAGTATCGAAGTCAACGGTGACACAGAACGGAGTACCGATCTCATCCTGGCGACGGTAACGACGGCCGATAGCACCGGAGGTGTCGTAATCGACGGCCCAGTACTGGCGCAGCTTGTCGGCGACAGCCTCAGCAGTCGGAGTCAGGGTGTCCTTCTTCGACAGCGGCAAAACAGCAACCTTAACCGGCGACAGACGCGGGTCCAGCTTCAGCACAGTACGGGTGTCGGTGCCGCCCTTTGCGTTCGGCACCTCTTCCTCGGTGTAGGCATCGCACAGGAAGGCCATCAGGGCGCGGGTCAGACCGAAGGACGGCTCAATGACGTACGGAACGTACTTTTCGCCGGTGACCTGGTCGTGGTAACGCAGGTCTTCCTTGGAGTGCTCGATGTGGCAGCCGAGGTCGTAGTCCGTACGGTTGGCGACACCCATCAGCTCGCCCCACTCGTTTCCCTGGAAGTGGAAACGGTACTCGAAGTCGATTGTGCGTGCAGAGTAGTGAGCGCGCTCGTCCTTCGGAACGTCGAACTGACGCATGTTCTCCGGGTTAACGCCCAGGTCAATGAACCAGTTCCAGCAGGCGTCGACCCACTCATCGAACTTCTCTTCCGCCTCGTTCGGTGCGACGAAGTACTCGATCTCCATCTGCTCGAACTCGCGGGTACGGAAGATGAAGTTGCCCGGGGTGATCTCGTTACGGAATGCCTTACCGGTCTGGCCGATACCGAACGGTGGCTTCATACGAGCCGTGGTCATAACGTTCTTGAAGTTTACGAAGATACCCTGAGCGGTCTCCGGGCGCATGTAGTGCAGGCCCTGCTCATTGTCGACCGGGCCGAGGAAGGTCTTCATCAGACCGGAGAACATCTGCGGCTCGGTCCAGTTGCCCGGCTGACCGGTCTCCGGGTCCGGAACATCTGCCAGACCATTGGCCGGCGGGTGACCGTGCTTGGCCTCGTAGGCCTCCAGCAGGTGGTCAGCGCGGTAGCGCTTGTGGGTGTGCAGGGACTCCACCAGCGGGTCGGTGAAGGTAGCGACGTGGCCGGAAGCTTCCCAGACCTGGCGCGGCAGGATAATGGAGGAATCCAGGCCGACGACATCCTTACGGCCGGTGACGAAGGTCTTCCACCACTGGCGCTTGATGTTTTCCTTCAGCTCCACACCCAGGGGACCGTAATCCCATGCCGAGCGGGTACCGCCGTAAATTTCACCACACGGGTAAACGAACCCCCTGCGCTTACACAGGTTGGCGACGGTATCGACAACTGACTTAGGTGCCACGGTCTAGACCACTCCTTATAAATGGCTTCGCATCGCACACCACACGCCTTTTCCGGGCACACAATTCAGCCCGTTCCGTGCGGCGAACGACATAATGAAAAGCAAAATGTACTGACCCCAACAGGCCAGTTAAAAGTTCCCCTATACTCTAGCGCATCTTGTCCTACCGATACCGGGTAGTGTCGGTTACATGGCTGGCGAAGATATGCACGAAGTTAGTTCTGGCGAAAACCCACGTGGTACGGGCTCCCCCGCTAGCACCGGGGCACACGCCTCCGCGCGGCCGGCCGCAACCCGCATCGGCCAGCGCAGTACTCGCCAACGCCGCGCCGTCGTGTCGATTATGAGTGAGGCCCCTAATTTTCGCTCCGCTGCTGACATTCATAAGTCGCTGACGGAACGTGGGGACAAGGTCGGCTTGACGACGGTCTATCGGACGCTCCAGTCCCTTGCAGAAATGGACATTGTCGATGTTCTGCACAATGCCTCCGGAGAGGCTCTCTACCGGCTGTGCGGTGACCACCACCATCATCACCTGGTCTGCACCGATTGCGGCAGCACCGTTGAAGTCGCCGGCGGACCAGTCGAGCAGTGGGCTCACAGCCTTGCGGAGGAGCACGGTTTTAATCTGACCGGGCACACTGCTGAGGTCTTCGGCCTGTGCAGGGACTGCCAGAAGAAGTAGCCTGGGC
>NZ_JVPT01000002.1:0-4428 GCF_001055915.1 Corynebacterium sp. 212_CJEI
GCAGTAATGCTGAAAGTCAGACACACTTTTTGCTACTTAACCCCAGGGTTCGGTCACTTATCGATGGTTTCTCGTGGCCTGTCGATGGTTTTGCGCCACTTATGCGCGCGCTGTGGGTGCTACGTGTGCACTTGTCGATGCGCTGTTCACTTGTGGCCAGGCTATAGCGAATCGATAGGTGAACTATGCATCGATAAGACAACGAACCAGCTCCCTTGCTCCAGCAACGCGCAGCAACAGGTAGCAAAGCGCAGCAACAGGCACCAACCCGGACCTGCCGACCGACTCGCCACCTCCCTGAGCCGCCACGGCCGTACCTCCAACACCCCCGCGCAGCCTTTGCCCGGCTGAATCCGATTAGCCTGGCCTTGTACTTGGTCAATCGGGGCTTCCGCCCCGCGCCGCCTCGCGCCGCCTCGCACGCCGGGGGACATTTTCCTATCCTGAACAGTTGCAATAGACTTAGACCCCGGTTGCCCTCCCCGTATTTCGATAGGAGCCTTGATGGACGCCCGTCTAGCCGTTCGCCGTAAGCCCGAGTTCCGCAATGAGGAAGCTACGCTGCTGTCCTCGATCGGCCAGGACGGCGAGGTGGCAATCTACTATCTCTACGATGCTTTCGATGCGACGGAGGAGGATCTTGTCGCGCTGCGTGAGTCGGTAGTTGCTGATTCGCGTGTCGACGAGCTGGTCGAGCTCCCGGCCCCCGCCGAGCTGGGGAACTACCTTGCTGTCGAGCCGCTGCCTGGCCAGTACGACCAGCGTGCCGATGCCGCCGAGCAGGCCCTGCGCCTGCTCCGCCCGGAAACGCAGGCGCAGATCACCTCGGCAACGCTGTATGTTTTCGATGCTCCGGTGAATGACGCCGTGCGCTCCTTCCTCATCAACCCGGTCGAATCGGGGGAGAAGAACCTGAGCGTCCTGCGCCGTCCGAGCATGGGCGAGATTGAGCCGCTGAAGGAGTACCCGGGCTTCACCGAGCTGGATGACGAAGGCCTGGCCGAGCTGCTCGCAGCCGACGGCATGGCCATGTCGCTGGCCGACCTGAAGACCATCCAGGATTACTTCCGCTCCGAGGGCCGCACCCCGACCGAGGTAGAGCTGTCCGCGCTGGATACCTACTGGTCGGACCACTGCCGCCACACCACCTTCAACACCGAGCTGACCTCCATCGAGAACAACGAGCCGCGCTTTGCCGCACAGCTCGACCGCGCGCTGCGTCGCTACGACGAGCTGCGTGAGCTCAACGGTCGCACGCACAAGCCACGCTCCTTGATGGACATGGGCACCATCATGGGCCGCGAACTGCGTCGCACGGGTGTCATGGATGACCAGGAAGTCTCCGAAGAAATCAACGCCTGCTCCGTCTACGTCGACGTCGAGGGCGATGACCGCAAGTGGCTCCTCATGTTCAAGAACGAGACCCACAACCACCCGACCGAGATCGAGCCATTCGGTGGTGCCTCGACCTGTCTCGGTGGCGCAATCCGCGACCCGCTGTCGGGTCGCTCGTGGGTCTACCAGGCCATGCGTCTATCTGGCGCAGGTGACATCAACACTCCGCGCGAGCAGACCCTCGAGGGCAAGCTGCCGCAGCGCGATATTTCCTCCCGCGCCGCAGCCGGCTACTCCTCCTACGGCAACCAGATCGGTCTGGCCACCACTGGTGTGCGCGAGCTGGTCCACCCGGGATACGTCGCTAAGCGAATGGAACTCGGTGCCGTCGTCGCCGCTGCCCCGGCAGACAACGTCAAGCGCCTCGAACCTGCGCCGGGCGATGTGGTGATCATGCTCGGTGGCCGCACCGGCCGTGACGGTGTCGGCGGTGCGACTGGCTCGTCCAAGGCTCACGATGAGGACTCGCTGGGCCGTTCCGGTGCCGAGGTGCAGAAGGGTAACCCGGTCAACGAGCGCAAGATTCAGCGCCTGTTCCGCCGCGAGGACGTCGCCACCAAGATTGTCCGCTGTAATGACTTTGGTGCAGGTGGCGTGTCCGTTGCGGTCGGTGAGCTGGCTGACTCCATCGACATTCACCTCGAGCGCGTGCCGCTGAAGTACGCCGGTCTGAATGCCCGCGAAATCGCGATTTCCGAGTCTCAGGAGCGCATGGCGCTGGTCGTGCGCCCGGAGGACGCCGACTTCATCATCGCCGCCGCTGCCGAAGAGAACATCGAGGCCGTCGCGCTGGCAGACATCACCGACACCGGTCGGCTGCGCATGTTCATGGGCGGCGAGGTCGTCTTCGACCTCTCCCGTGAGTTCATCGACACCAACGGCGCCGACCGCGCCCAGAACGTCGAGATGGTTGCTGCGGAGGGCGGCGTCGTAAAGCAGGCTCCGACGAGCGTACTGGAGTCGCTGCGTGCGGCGACGGCGGGCTCCCAGGAGGGCATGATCGAGCAGTTCGACTCGACCGTCGGCCGCTCCACCGTGCTCATGCCGTACGGCGGTGCGACGCAGAAGACCGACGAGCAGGCGTCGATCCAGACGCTGCCGGTCGATGGCGGCACGAGCACCGCGTCCATCATGACCTGGGGTTACTCGCCATCGCTTGCCGACGAGTCCCCGTACCTCATGGGTTCCTACTCCGTCGTGGAGGCACTGGCTAAGCTCGCAGCGGCCGGTGGCGATCCGCGCGGTGCCTGGCTGAGTGTGCAGGAGTACTTCCAGCGCCTGGACCAGGATCCGCAGCGCTGGGGCGAGGTTGCGCAGGCTCTGCTCGGCCTGCTCGAGGCTCAGGACGGCTTCCAGGTTGCGGCCATTGGCGGTAAGGACTCCATGTCCGGCACCTACGGCGAGGACCTGCACGTGCCGGCGACCCTGGTGACCTTCGCAGTTGCCGCGATGGACGAGACCGACGCTGTCTCTGCTGCAATCCCGGCAGGTAACTTCGACCTCTACCTGTTTGCGCACAAGCCGCTCGAGTCCGGGGAGCCGAACTACGAGCAGCTCAACGCACTATTTGCTGCTGTGCGCGAGCTGCGGCCGGCTGCGGCCTCGGCTGTTACTAACGCGGATCTGGCTGCGACCCTGGTCAACATGGCTGTGGGCAATGGCGTGGGCCTGGAGGTATCCCTCCCGGAGGCTCCGCTGGGCTCCATCGTTGTGGCTGTTCCGGCTGGTCAGGATGTTGAGGGTGCTGTTGAGGGTGCTGTGAAGATCGGTGCCACCGACGAGTCGGGCACGCTGCGCTTCGGTGAGGAGTCCTTCACTGTCGCCGAGGCTCTGGAGGCAATGGAGTCCGGTTACCGTGAGGTCTTCCCGCTCAATGACTACGAGGGCGAGGCCCTGCCGGAGTTCGCTAACCAGGTCAGCGAGACCAAGACTGACCTGCAGAGCCCGGGCAAGAAGGATGTCCACGTGTTGCTGCCGGTCTTCCCGGGTACCAACTCCGAGTACGACATGGCCGAGGCATTCGTCGCTGCTGGCGCTACCTACGAGTTCCACGTAATCCGCAACCTGACCCCGGCAATGCTGGCGGAGGACACGAAGGCGTTCATCGAGAAGCTTCAGGACTCCGACATCCTGGCATTCTCCGGTGGCTTCTCCCTGGGTGATGAGCCGGACGGATCCGCCAAGTTCATCGCCGCGTTCCTGCGTTCCGACGATGTCGCAGCCGCCGTCAAGGAGTTCGTGGCCGACAACGGTCTTGTGCTCGGTATTTGTAACGGTTTCCAGGCGCTGGTCAAGTCCGGCTTCCTGCCGTACGGCGACCCGGCGCAGCTCCGCGAGGACTCGCCGACCCTGGCCCACAACCGCCAGCTGCGTCACGTGTCCCGCATCGCTACTACTCGCGTCGCGACCGTGGATTCCCCGTGGCTGCGCGATTTCGAGCCAGTCCAGACCCACCTCATGCCGGTTTCTCACGGTGAGGGGCGTTTCGTGGTTTCCGAGGATGAGGCTCGCCGCCTGTTCGAGGCCGGCCAGGTCGCTTTCCAGTACGTCGATGCCGACGGCGTGCCGACGATGACAGCGCCAGCCAACCCGAACGGTTCTTCCTACGCCATTGAGGGCATTGTCAGTGCTGACGGCAGGATTCTGGGCAAGATGGGCCACCCGGAGCGTTTCCGCGAGGGCCTGATGCGCAACATTCCGGGCATTGGTGAGCAGGACATCTTCGGCAACGCTGTCCGCTGGGTCCGCGGCGAGTAGTTCCTCGGTTTCTCCGTTACCTCGGTCAGGGTTACCTCGGTCGGTCCTGTTCGGATAGGCCGGGGTAACCGCTACGAAACCTGTTGTTAACGTGCAACGAATATGTACTTGAATAAGCGCCCAAAAAGGTTGCTTGAACAGCGGATTTTGTAAAACTTCGCAGGATGAGTAAAGTATCTATTCGTTGCAGGGGCCAAGGGATTCACCCGGAGTCACTGAATAACAACAAAATGCGCCCGTAGCTCAACGGATAGAGCATCTGACTACGGATCAGAA
>NZ_JVPT01000033.1:0-36965 GCF_001055915.1 Corynebacterium sp. 212_CJEI
GTCGATGATTCGCGGGATGCAGTGTCTGAGGCTACCCGCCGCACAATGGATGCCATTGCCGCTCGTTCTGGTATCGATGCCTCTAAGATTCCGGCCACAACTCCGAAGTCTGAATTGGAAAAGGATGCCGAGGGTACTTCCGGTTCGTCGGCACGCACGCCGGAATCTGACTACCACCTGCCATCGACTAATTTGTTGATTCCAGGTGAGCGTCCCAAGACACGTACGGCGACGAACGACCGCATGATTGAGGCGATTACTGAAGTATTCGCAGAATTCAAGGTCGATGCTGCGGTGACTGGTTTCTCTCGCGGTCCGACGGTGACTCGCTACGAGGTCGAGCTTGGCCCGGGCGTGAAGGTCTCGAAGATCACGAACCTGCAGTCCAACATTGCCTACGCGGTAGCGACCGACAATGTCCGCTTACTGACTCCGATTCCGGGAAAGTCGGCCGTTGGTATCGAGGTGCCGAACAACGACCGTGAGATGGTTCGGCTTGCCGACGTACTCAACGCGCCCAAGACCGTTGCGAACGATGACCCGATGCTGATCGGTCTCGGTAAGGATATTGAGGGCGAGTTTATCTCGCACTCCATCCAGAAAATGCCGCACCTTCTCGTTGCCGGTTCGACCGGTTCGGGTAAGTCCGCGTTCGTAAATTCGATGTTGGTTTCGCTGCTGACTCGTGCGACCCCGGAGGATGTCCGCCTGATTCTGGTGGACCCGAAGATGGTCGAGCTGACTCCATATGAGGGGATTCCTCACCTGATTACGCCAATCATCACTCAGCCGAAGAAGGCCGCGGCGGCTCTGCAGTGGCTGGTTGAAGAGATGGAACAGCGCTACATGGACATGAAGGCCGCCCGCGTCCGTCACATCAAGGACTTCAACCGTAAGGTCAAGTCCGGTGAGATTACGACCCCACTTGGCTCGGAGCGCGAGTACCGTCCGTACCCGTACATTGTCTGTGTCGTTGACGAGTTGGCAGACCTGATGATGACCGCACCCCGCGATATCGAAGATGCGATTGTGCGCATCACGCAGAAGGCCCGTGCCGCCGGTATCCACTTGGTGCTGGCTACGCAGCGTCCGTCTGTGGATGTGGTCACCGGCTTGATTAAGACGAACGTGCCATCGAGACTGGCATTCGCTACCTCGTCGCTCACGGACTCCCGCGTCATTCTTGACCAGGGCGGTGCTGAAAAGCTCATTGGTATGGGCGATGGCCTGTTCATCCCACAGGGTGCAGGCAAGCCGCGACGTCTTCAGGGGGCCTTCGTCACAGACGAAGAGATTCAGGCAGTAGTCGATGCAGCTAAGGCGCAGGCCGAGCCGGATTACACCGAGGGTGTCACGGAGGATAAGAGTGCTGAGGCTGAGCGCAACATTGACCCCGATATCGGAGATGACCTGGAAGATTTGCTTCAGGCAGTCGAGCTGGTGGTCACCGCACAGCACGGGTCGACCTCGATGTTGCAGCGCAAGATGCGAGTCGGTTTCGCCAAGGCCGGTCGACTGATGGATCTGATGGAAACTCGCGGAGTGGTTGGACCGTCAGAGGGATCTAAGGCACGTGAGGTGCTGGTCAAACCAGAGGAGCTCGAAACCATTAAGTGGATGATCAAGGGCGCAAACCCGGAGGATGCTCCTAAGGAAGAAGTAAACGTAGTCGACGCTGATCCGAATCAGTCTATGGCGTAGGACGACCCAGCCTTACCGCCGTTTCTGATTGCGTGTATAGTCGGCACACGTGGAGGGGAGTATCCCCGGTAAAAGTGGATGTTTTCCGCTAGCCCGTGACGGTTATCGTCAGCACGGATTGGACGCACAGACTCGTCTTGCGCACATCGAATCCCGGTGCCGTCACTTTTGCCACTATGGCAGAAGCAGGAGAGACCTCCGGTTCATGTTCGCACGACCGGAGGTCTTTTTTTAATATGCATGTCCCCGCATTGGTATGGATTATCACCATTGTGGTCGTCATGGGTTTTATCGCCTTTGACTTCTATGCACACGTTCGCACGCCGCATAACCCAACTATGAAGGAAGCCGGCATCTGGACCGCTTTCTACGTAGTCTTGGCATTAATTTTCGGCGGAATGGTGTGGTTGTTATGGGATCACCACCGAGGCATTGAGTTTCTATCGGGCTATATCACCGAAAAGGCGCTCAGCGTAGACAATCTATTTGTCTTTGCACTCATCATCGGCGCATTCAAGATTCCGCGCCAGTACCAACAAAAGGTTTTGCTGTTCGGTATTGCGATGGCGCTGGTATTCAGAGGCCTGTTCATTTGGGCTGGTGCGGCAGTTATTGCCAAGTGGTCTGACGTTTTCTACCTGTTTGCAATCTTCCTGATTTACACGGCTATCAAGACGGTGTACGACGAAGCCGTCGATAAGCCGGAACCCGATCCGTCGGATATGAAGCTGATTCAATGGCTGCGTCGAATCGTCCCAATTTCGGACCATTACAACAAGGACAAGCTGACCGTTAAGGAAAACGGCAAGCGTTACTTGACTCCACTTGCCATCGCGCTGGTGTCCATCGGTTTTATCGATGTGATGTTTGCGTTTGACTCTATCCCGGCTATCTACGGCCTGACGGATGAGGCATATATCGTCTTTACTGCAAATGCCCTTGCTCTCATGGGGTTGCGACAGATGTACTTCCTGCTCGACGGTCTGCTGGATCGCTTGGTGTACCTGGCTTATGGCCTGGGTGTCATCCTGGCCTTTATTGGTGTGAAGTTGCTGTTGCACGCACTGCATGAAAACAACCTGCCGTTTATCAACAGCGGTGAGAACGTGTCGGTGCCTGAAGTATCGACCTGGGCGTCGCTGGCGGTCATCGTCATCGTTCTGGTGGTGACTGTCCTGGCATCGTGGCTCAAGAGCAAGCGTGATGAAAACATGGGTGCGATTGCCCTTCCGCGTGTTCACCACGATGATGATGGAAGCCGCGATGGCCTCGGCTCTCACGCCTCCTCTACTTCTGTCAGTGAGGGGTCAACGTCGGCCGGAAGCGAAACTAACGGTTCACACACCGGTAAGAACGAGCCTGGGCGTTAATCGAACACGATTGTGAGATAAGGTAACAACTGTGACTGCTCCAAGTGCTGATACAAGCCGTGTTTCCAACTGGAACTTGCCCAATTTCCTGACCGTGCTTCGCATCCTCGGAGTACCGGTGTTCCTGTGGGTACTTCTTCAGGAGGGCGGCGAAGCCACCAATTGGCGCTGGTGGTCGTTTGTCGTATTCGCGCTTCTGATGGCGACTGACAAGTTGGACGGGCACCTCGCACGTAGCCGTAACCTCATTACCGACTTTGGCAAGATTGCCGATCCGATTGCCGATAAGGCTCTAATGCTGGCTGCGCTGATTGGTATGAACATCATCGACATTCTGCCGTGGTGGGTGACTGTCATCATCGTGATTCGCGAAGGTGGCATCACCATCTGGCGTATGTTCGCCCTGCGTCAGGGGCGTGTTGTTCCGGCTTCTCGGGGCGGCAAGATAAAGACGGTCCTGCAGTCTGTAGCAGTGGGGCTCTTCCTGATGCCAGTGGACTGGTTGTTCTGGCCGTCCTGGATTGTGATGGTTGCCGCCATTGTCGTCACCGTCGGTACCGGAATCCAGTACATTGTGGATGCGCGAAAGGTCTCGTAGAGAAATTAAGTGGAGGGTAAAGCTGTGAACACAGTCGGACACCTCGCCCAGAGCGACGAAAACGCTGACGGTGTCGATGGCGTTTCGCTTCAACTCGTCCAAGCGCTTACCTCCCGCGGCGAGACTTTTGCGGCCGCAGAATCTCTTACCGCAGGTCTTCTCTGCGCCACCGTCGCCTCCGTACCGGGAGCCTCCGCCGTTCTGCGCGGTGGCGTGGTCACCTACGCCACTGACACAAAGGCGTTGCTTGCCGACGTGCCAAAGGATGTTTTGGCCGCATATGGCCCCGTGTCCGAGTTGACGGCCCGGTATATGGCACTTGGAGTGGCGAATAAGACAGTGGCGGGCTGGGGGATTTCGCTAACTGGCGTTGCTGGTCCAGCGATGCAGGATGGGCACCCAGTAGGTGAAGTCTGGTGTGGTCTGAAACCGCCGGGGGTTTCAGACCTTGATGGGGTAACCGCTGTTAGGTTGCCGGTGAATAAAGAGGGTTCGCGCGCGGAGATTCGTCGTCAAGCAGTGGTATTGGCGTTAGAACTGTTGTTGCAGAATCTCGACGGTGAGTAGAATTTTTGAAAATTGGGAACAGGTCGGCCTTCTAAAGCGTTAGAGAAAGTGATGACCAACAATACTGCACTTATGACCATTCGCTACCCAGAGGTAGATAGCGCTGCCGCTTTCGAAGCTTCCATGGATGCCACAGCACCGTCGGCGCGGGTGGCTGTAGGGGAGCAGCCTGGATCGGTTGCAAAGTTAACGGCACAGGATTTGGCGGAACGGGGAGAATCCCGTGAGCCACTCCTGCGAGAGGCACTGGGGGAGACGCTGCGTGATATCCGTTCGCGCAGTGGACAGACGCTGCGTGAGCTTTCTGAAAATGCGGCTATTAGCCCTGGTTATTTGTCTGAGCTTGAGCGTGGACGGAAAGAAGTCTCGTCTGAGCTGCTGGCGTCGGTATGCGCGGCGCTTGGTGTGACGGTGTCGGATTTGATGATGGAAGCGGCCACAGCGATGGCTCTGCATTCGGCGAGCCCAGAATTGGCAGCGATGTAGAAATTGGTTGCGCCGGTGGAATTTCATTCCATTGCTCGGGTACTTAGCACCCGAAGACGCTCGGCTTTAGTTAAGATTGGGTGCGCGATAAGCACAGACCTGCTTTGAGGTAGTTGCAATAAGAAAGGTGTATGGGACGCTATGGCTAATCCATTTGTAAAGCTGTGGAATTACTTGATGGCCGCTTTTGATTCCAAGATTGAGGAAAACGCTGATCCGAAGGTGCAGATTCAGCAGGCTATCGAGGATGCCCAGCGGCAGCACCAGGAACTATCGCAGCAGGCAGCGGCGGTGATTGGTAATCAGCGCCAGCTGGAAATGCGCCTTAACCGTCAGCTCGCTGAGATTGAGAAGCTGCAGGGGAACACTCGTCAGGCATTGCAGCTCGCTGACAAGGCTCGTGCTGAGGGGGATACCGCCAAGGCTACGGAGTATGAGAACGCAGCTGAGGCTTTCGCAGCTCAGTTGGTTACTGCTGAGCAGTCGGTAGAAGATTTGAAGGCTCTGCACGATCAGTCGCTGCAGCAGGCAGCCCAGGCTAAGAAGGCCGTCGAGCGTAATTCCATGCAGCTGCAGCAGAAGGTCGCGGAGCGCGCAAAGCTCCTCAGCCAGCTGGAGCAAGCAAAGATGCAGGAGAAGGTCTCTGAGTCCCTGCAGTCGATGAATCAGATTTCTTCGGGGGCTACACCTAATCTGGATCAGGTTCGTGACAAGATTGAGCGTCGTTACGCTAACGCTCTTGGTCAGGCTGAGCTGGCTCAGAACTCGGTTCAGGGGCGTATGGCTGAGGTAGAGGCCGCAGGCGTTCAGCTTGCTGGGCACTCTCGCCTGGAGCAAATCCGCGCAGAAATGAACGGTGGCAACGAGCTCTCTGGTGGCGAGGCTCAGAAGTCCATCGAGGGAAGCGCTGCCTCCAACGTTGACCCTGCTGTTGCTGAGCGCATGCGCCAGCTGCGTGAGGGCAATTAATTCTCCTACTCACCTTCGCCACGTGCGATTAGCGAATCACCCATTGCCTTCGAGCGATTAATGGTTCGGATGACCACAGGTACGCCGAAGGCAATGATTGAGCCGGTAGCCCCTCGGGCTTTTCGAGCCTCCAGTACCTCGGCAGCGGCCATAACCTGAAGCGGAATCATACGCAGCGTCAGCGATAGTGCGAGCGCGATGGTGTCGACTGGTAGGCCGAAACGGGCGAACGGCTTCATCGCAGTGGTCAAAGTATCCATGATGTCGCTGACGCGGGTCGTCAGCGTTAGCAATATTGCCGCTGCGATTGCGGCGAGAAGCGCGAGGAAGGTCGTCAGCGCTTGCTCACCCCCGGCGCGCCACCACAGGAGAAGGGAAAGCAGCGCCAAAATGATTACGGCTCCACGGAGCTGTCGGAAAGCAACCATCGGTGGCACCTTGGCCACCGCATAAGCGAGGGTGACAATTGCCAGGGCAATCGCCCCGCCTAGCCAGGTATCCACGAGAATCCCGGTGAGCAATAAAAATGCGATGACTATGATTAGTTTGGGGGCCGTCGGGAGCCTGTGCGCAGGCGACTTATGGTTGAGGTAAAGCCCTAACGGGACATCGGCCGGATGAATCATGAGCGGCCTTCTTCCGCACGAGTCATATCGCTGACGTATCGGTCAATAACTTCCTTCGGCGCACCGTCGTCGACGATTTCTCCTGCGCTTACGCGGATAACCCGGTCGAAGTCCATAAGAAAATCCAGATCATGAGTGACCACGATAATTTGCTGCTCAAGCTGGGCGAAAATACTCCGAATGTGGAGACGATTGCGCAAGTCGAGGAGCGTAGTGGGCTCATCGGCAATAATGGTCGTGGGATTAAGAATTAACACTGCCGCCAGCGCCAGTAGCTGTTTTTGTCCACCCGAGAGCAAGTGTGGCGAGGCGTCAGCATGATTGGCGAGCCCAAATCGCTCAAGAGCTTCCTGCACCAGCTGGTTGCGCTCATCCTTTGGCAGTTTTCGCTTGCGTAGTGAAAAGGCAATGTCCTCTGCGACTGTCGGCATCACAATTTGGTTATCCGCATCAGAAAAGATGAAGCCGACATTCTTGCGAATTGCCTTTGCCTGCTTTGCGACATTCATGCCCTCATACGTGACCGTGCCACCAGTGACCGGGCCCAGGCCGTTAATGAGTCGCACCAGCGTGGACTTACCGCCACCGTTTTCGCCGATAATGCCAATGCGGTTCTCTGTGAGAGTTAGCGTGGTCGGCTTCAGTATCTGGCGTCCCGAATAGGTTGCGGACGCGCGGTCAAAAGCGATGGTGGGCATAGTGCGACTCGAGACCCTTTCTAATTCTGTGGGGTTAATTGCCCGAGGTGGCTGCTTCCTTAACCAAACGACTTTGCTTACGGTTGGCAGCGTCGGGAAGCAAATCAGGGAAAGCCTGCAGTACGGCAGTAGCAATAAGCGCGGCTACGACAACCTTTGCCACGTCGCCTGGGATAAACGGGACGTTGGTAATCAGTGCGTCGGTGAAGCTAAGTCCCATACGCCAAGTCAATCCGACAGATCCGAAGAAGTACTGTAGTAGAACTCCGACGAGGCCTGCGCCGATGAAGACGCTGATTCGTGAAACCTTCGCCCGTGGTGCTTGCTGGGCAATCGCGCCGATTGCGAAACCGGCAATTAAATAGCCGACAATGTAACCCACGGTAGGGCCGGGGAGTGCGGCGAGAAGTGGTTTCCAGCCCGCCATGTTTGGAACACCCACGAGACCAACAGCCAGGAACAGGGTAGTGGCGAGGCCGCCACGTTTGAATCCGAGAATCATCCCGGCCAGTGCGATGCCCATGTTCTGTAGCACGATTGGCACGCCGAGGCCGCCAACGGGAATGGCAATGCCGCCGAGCACGATGATCAGTGCTGCGAAAGCAGCGATAAGAGTGAGGTCATACACCTTGGAATTATTCACAGCTCTCATCTTAAACCCCTGGGTTGAGCACTGTTCAGGCAGGGGACCGGGGATTTGTTTATGCAAAAAGGCGGCCAGGTAGGTATCAGTGACAGGTATCTTGTACGTTGGTCTCATGCGATTGGCCGATTTTCACAACTTCGTCAACCACGAATTTGGGCCTCAGCACGGCCCGTGGCTGTTGCATTCCCACGTACTGATGGAATATGGAAAAACTCCCGCGGAATTGCTCGAAGACGGGGTCGAACCTCGGGATATCTGGTGGGCGCTGTGTAGGGAACACGATATTCCCGAAGACCGCTGGTACGGTCCTGACGAATAGGTTCCGGCGTAGACGACGGTGAATGCTTGCCGACGGCTCTTGCGTGTCGTTGCCATTCGAACAGGGTTTCGCATATTATCGAAAGTGCTGATGAAGTCAATCCGTCTGATTCGGTATAACTTCCGGGTGTAACCGGCAGTAGAGGTGTCGCGGACCAATTTGGAACCGGAACGGCTCGTTTCGCGCCTAATTAAGTGTGAGCGAAGTTTCTGTTTTGGATGAAAATCGGGACACACATTCTCTGAGTACGGCTCCAGAACCCGATACCGTACGCGACAATGACCGCGACAATGACAATGAGGAAGAACAACGAACTATGGCTCGTAAGAAGGCTGCGGCTTCGAACCAGGGCAATGATCGCCTGAAGGCGCTCGATGTAGCTCTGGCGAATATTGAGAAGGACTTTGGTAAGGGTGCAGTTATGCGCCTGGGGGACGACAATCGTCCTCCAATTCAGGTTATTCCCTCCGGCAATATCGCTATCGACGTGGCCTTGGGCCTGGGCGGGTTCCCGCGTGGTCGTATCGTAGAAATCTATGGTCCAGAATCCTCAGGTAAGACCACAGTCGCACTGCATGCTATTGCAGAGGCGCAGCGGCAGGGCGGTATTGCCGCATTTATTGATGCGGAGCATGCGCTGGATCCGGTTTATGCGCGCAAGCTTGGAGTAGATACGGACAACCTTCTGGTATCCCAACCAGATACCGGTGAGCAGGCACTTGAGATTACAGATATGCTGGTGCGTTCCGGTGCTATTGACATCATCGTGGTTGACTCGGTAGCCGCGTTGACTCCGAAGGCTGAAATCGACGGTGAAATGGGCGATTCCCACGTTGGTCTGCAGGCGCGGTTGATGAGTCAGGCGCTGCGAAAGATGACTGGTGCGCTGTCCCACACCGGCACCACTGCCATCTTCATTAACCAGCTGCGTGAAAAGATTGGCGTCATGTTCGGCTCTCCTGAGACCACCACGGGTGGTAAAGCACTGAAGTTCTACGCTTCCGTTCGCTGTGACGTACGCCGAATTCAGACGTTGAAGGACGGCCAGGATGCGGTGGGTAACCGCACGCGCTTGAAGGTAGTCAAGAACAAGGTGTCGCCGCCGTTCAAGCAGGCAGAGTTTGACATCATCTACGGCGAGGGCATTTCGCGTGAGGGCTCGTTGATTGACATGGGCGTTGATAACGGCATTGTCAAGAAGTCCGGTTCGTGGTTTACCTACGAGGGCGATCAGTTGGGTCAGGGCAAGGAAAAGGCTCGTATGCACCTGCGCGAGAATCCAGAAATTGCCCAGGAAATCGAAGTCAAGATCAAGAAGAAGCTCGGTGTCGGGGAATTCGCGGAGGTCGAGGATGAGACCGATATCGATGCCCCTGTCGATGTCGTGCCGGACATCGACTTCGATGATTTGGAAGACTAGCTAGCTCGAGGCGTAGTGCCGCGACACACGAAAAGTGAGGACCGTGGAGGATCGTAACGGCCGCGATGTGCGGGAGACTATCGAAAAGCTTGCTCAGCAAATTGCGGAAGCTGACGGTAGTTCGCTCTACGATGCGGGTCGTGAGGAATCCAAGGCCCCGATTCGTGCTAAGGCACTGCGCTTGCTCGATCAGCGAATGCGTTCCCGCAAGGAACTCGTAGAAAGGCTCGAGGCAGTCGAGGAGTTTCCAACCTCGATGATTGAAGAAGTCGTTGATGACCTGACCCGAAGTGGATTGGTTAACGACGAGCTTTTCGCATCCGAATGGGTGCGGCAGCGCTTTGCCAGTCGTGGCAAGTCGAAGATGGTTTTGAACCGGGAGCTGCAGAAAAAGGGCATTGATGCTTCGCTTCGTGCAGATGCGTTGGAGCAGATTACGCACAACGCGGAAGAAGAAGTCGCCCGGAAGCTAGCGGCGAAGAAAGCGGCCACTATTAAAACAGTGGCGCCTGACTTCAACTCCAAGCAAAAGGATTTACGCAAAGTCGTCGGTGTGCTGGCGCGGCGCGGTTTCCCCTCTGAATTGTCCATGAGCATTGCTCGGGATCAGTTAGAAAAGCGATACCGAGAACTTGAAGAGGACACAGATTAGCGCCGGTGCCACCACACGCCGGATTAGCACGCCGGCTGCGGACCGGTCAGGTTTAAAGGGATCGCTGATTGGGGAAATGGGCCATAAACAGCTAACCTAAACTGCCGTGACTACCCCTTCTTTGAACTCTCAGCAGCAGTCTTCGCCTCGCACATATGAGGTACGTACGTTCGGTTGTCAGATGAACGTCCATGACTCGGAACGACTGTCTGGCTTGCTGGAAGAAAACGGTTATGTAGCGGCTGCAGAAGGCGAGAATCCTGATCTGGTCGTTTTCAACACCTGTGCCGTTCGAGAGAATGCGGACAATCGCCTTTATGGCACGTTGGGACAGCTCAAACCAGTCAAGGATGCTCACCCAGGCATGCAGATTGCCGTCGGTGGCTGCTTGGCCCAGAAGGATAAGGACGTCGTCGTAAAGAAGGCCCCATGGGTGGACGTCGTCTTCGGTACACATAACTTGGGTTCGTTGCCAGCACTGTTGGAACGCGCCGCCCATAATGACCGGGCTGAAGTCGAGATTAAGGATGCTCTGGAAGAATTTCCCTCGGTGCTGCCGGCCAAGCGCGAATCCACTTACGCAGGTTGGGTGAGTATCTCCGTAGGCTGCAATAACACGTGCACCTTCTGCATCGTCCCCAGTTTGCGTGGTAAGGAACGCGATCGTCGTCCGGGCGAGATTCTCGCTGAGGTGCAGGCACTCGTGGAGCAGGGCGTTACTGACGTCACCCTCCTCGGTCAGAATGTCAACGCCTATGGTGTTAACTTCGCCGACCCTGACATGGAACGCGACCGCTCGGCTTTTTCCAAGTTGTTGCGCGCCTGCGGCCAGATTGAGGGGTTGGAGCGCGTGCGCTTTACGTCTCCGCACCCAGCTGAGTTCACCGATGATGTCATCGACGCTATGGCGGAGACACCGAATGTGGTTCATCAGCTACACATGCCACTACAGTCCGGTTCCGACCGAGTGCTGAAAGACATGCGCCGTTCCTACCGCACCAAGAAATTCCTGGGAATTCTGGAGAAGGTTAGGGAAAAAATGCCGGACGCGGCCATTACCACTGACATCATTGTCGGTTTCCCAGGCGAGACTGAAGAGGACTTCCAGCAAACTCTCGACGTGGTGGAAAAGGCTCGTTTTAGCTCGGCGTTCACCTTCCAATACTCGCCCCGCCCGGGAACTCCGGCGGCAACCATGGCGGATCAGGTTCCACCACAGGTTGTGAAGGAACGCTATGGTCGGCTGCTAGCGCTTCAGGAGCGTATTTCCGAGGAAGAAAACGCTAAGCTAGTCGGCCGGGAAGTCGAGCTGCTGGTCAGCCAGTCCGATGGCCGTAAGAATGCGGAGACTCATCGCATGTCAGGTCGGAGTCGGGATGGCCGCCTGGTGCACTTCAGCCCGTCGGAAAGCGAACCAGGCGTCGTCGACCGCAAGATTCGCCCAGGTGATTACGTGACAGTACGCGTGACCGACTTCGCACCGCACTTCCTCATTGCCGACTCCGGAGTGCTCACACACCGCCGCACTAAGGCGGGGGATAATGTAGAGGTCGGTCAGACTCCGACGACCGCTCCGATTGGAGTTGGTCTGGGCTTGCCAAAGATTGGGCGCCCGGAGAAAACGAGTGTAAGTGAGGGATGCGGCTGTGAGTAGTGACAAGGCTTCGCCGGAAAGTGATATGGAATCCACTAGCGAGCAGTCGGTGGAATCCGCGCAGGCGTTGCGGGTTCAGGAGCGCAAGGTCGCTGGCGAGCTGGATCTCGGCCGTGCAGTGATTCCGATGATGGTTGCCGTCATCGGCCTCATTACGAGTTTCTTCCTTCCGCACTCGGGCGTTGTTTTGGGCTTTGATGTGTTGCTGGATACGGATGTTGCGCATCAGTACTTCACGACTCGACCGGAGCGAATTTACTCCATTCTCGTGGTGGTAGGTGTCTTGCTAGCTATTGCCACGCTGATTACGCGGACGACGATTCTCGCATTCGTCACCTGGTTTTTTGCCTGTATTCAGATGGTCTACTCAGTCTTCGCTGGTTGGATGCGTCAGTCTCGTCCACAGGAACTGGCCGGCGAGGGTATTTCCTTCGGCCTGATGCTCGGTATTTTCTGCAGTTTTCTACTGGCCATCTCCGTGACTTTCATCGCTTTCCGACGTAGTAAGGAGCAGCTCGCAATCGCGACGAAACGTCGCAAGCACGCTGACACCGATCCGGTACTGCGCGCGCAGCAGGTTTACCTGCGGGCGGGCCTGACCCCGAATACGACTACGGATGTTGAGGTCGTCGACGACCGCCGTGAACGCGCTCGCCGACGCAATCGTGTCCAGCAGGGCAGTAGCGCGGATAATGTCTCTCAGCAGACCGGCGAAAAGGACGAACAGGTCAGCGACGAGTAGTGAGACTTTTTAACTAGCGCAGTAAGTATGGGGCTCTCTTCCATTCCGGAAGAGAGCCCCTTACTTTTAACCATCGACGCGTTGCCAGCGCGTAGCTGAGCCAGGATTCTGTTGCGGACGCCGGAGAGCGAGAACCTGCTTCCCCGACACACAACTAGCTTCTGTTAGAGCTCCTTGAGAGTCTCCGCGGCCTGCTCTGCCCACTGTCGCCACTGTTCGGCCTGCTCCCGAGCCTTGGCGGCCTGAGAAGCCTTGCCCTTCGCCTCGAGTTCGGCGGCCTTCTGCTCAAACTCCGCTGCGCGGTTGGCGAACTGCTGGACGCGAGCCTGTGCTTCGGGGTCGGTACGGCGCCACTGCGAATCGGCAGCATCGGAGACGCGCTTTTCCAGTGCGCCAATGCGGTTTTCATACTCACGCACACGACCACGCGGCACAAAGCCGATGGCCTCCCATTTCTCCTGCAACTGACGCAGTTCGTTGCGAGCGTGATCGAGGCCCTTGGACGGATCAATGCGGTCTTCGTATTCAGCCAGCAGTGCGTCCTTGGCCGCAGCGTTTTCCTCGAACTCCTTGTCTCGAGCTTCGTTGACCGCGTTGCGAGCACCAAAGAACTCATCCTGGGCGGCCTTGAACTGCGCCCACAGCTTGTCATCGACCTCGCGTGGGGCTCGACCAGCGGCCTTCCACTCAGCCATCAGGTCACGGAAGGCAGCAGCGGTGCCACCCCAATCAGTGGAGGTCTTCAGGGCCTCAGCTCGCTCAATGATGTCCTCCTTAACGCGGCGAGCAGCCGCACGGTTGCGGTCCAGTTCCGCAAAATGGGCACCGCGGCGGCGGTTGAAAGAATCACGCGCGCGAGAGTAACGGCGCCAGAGTTGATCATCAGTTTTGCGGTCGATGCCGCGAATCTGCTTCCACTCCGTGAGAATCTCGCGGATACGGTCGCCGGCGACCTTCCACTCGGTGGAGTTCTCTGCGAGCTCCTCGGCCTCTGCGGCGAGCTCTTCCTTACGTGCGATGGCGTTCTTACGGCGCTCTGCCTTGTCGTGAGCGACTTTCTCCTCTGCGACGTGGGAGGTGGCAATGACCTCTGCAAGGCGCTTATCCAGCGCATCGATATCGCCGAGAACCGTGGCGGTGGCAAGGCTCTCACGCAGTTCAACTGCGTTGTGAGAAATGGTCTTTGCCTCCTGCGGGTGGGAGACTACACGAGATTCCAGTAGCTCGACCTCGGTGGCCAGATCCTCGTAGCGCTTGCCGTAGTGGGCATAACCCTCTTCTACGGTGCCGGCCTGCCAGGAACCAATATTGCGCTCGCCGGCGCTGGTGACCAGCCAAACAGTGCCGTCTTGATCAATGCGGCCAAACTTCTTTGGATCATTGTGGACGGCATGTGCCACAGCGGCCGACCCCGCAGGCGCTGGAGTAGCTCCAGGGGCCTTACGATGAGCCGGCATTGCGCCTGGTCGAGGTCCCGGACGTGGACCCGGGCGTGGACCTGGCTTAGGGGAATTGCTGGTACCGGTCATAGTGGGTAAACCTCTTCCAATCTTCATGCAGAACTGCCGCGCGACACGGCTGCCATCAAACACTTACGGTATGTGCTCGAGTATCCCAAAAATTTTGGCACAGCGCGCGTAACACCGCCGGAATAAGGCATCGACTAGCCCCTCACGGTAGCGTTGAGGACGTGAATTCGCGTTTGCCTCGGCTTGTTATCGTTCCGCGTGCGCTTCTCATCGTCGAGGAGCTGGGTGGTTTTGCGCCCACCGCCACGGAATTGCGCCGTCATGCCCGTGAAACGGTCGCGACGCTGTGGAGACATGACGAACCCAGGGAGCCCGGCGCGGTCGCTATTATCACTGGCAGGATGCAAGCGAAGTCCCCGCACCAGACCAGCGCACCCGGCAGTTTTTCTCCGTATGGGGTTGATGTCACGGTGTCAGGCGGAACCGAATTACCTGAGCTGCTGGGACGCTGGCTTATCGAAGACTACGCGCGACGGAATTCTGAAGGACCCACTGGCCGCGTCATTCAGGCAACGTGCTTCGACTCTATCGCTGAGGCAATCGCTGCCGGTCACACGCGCCTGCTTGTGCTTGTCGACGGCGCATTCGGCCTTGCGGACGATTCCCCGGTCGGCGTAATTGAAGGTGCAGCGGAGGTTGATGCGCTGTGCAGTCTGATTGCTGGTCAGGACTGCTCAAGCATTAACGTGGAAAATATTGTGTTTCCAGCTCCCGGCGCGTACGCGGCCGAGTTATGGCAGCAGCTGAGTAAAGCTGCTGAAAGCTGGACGGGGTCTGGAATGACCGTCGTAAAGCGTTCTTACTATGACGGGGCGCCTTACGGCATCGGTTACCACGTGGCCAGCTGGCAGTGTGTTGCGAAGTAGGAGCTCGCGTTTTTAGTTTTTGTGCAGGAGTGTGAACTGGGTAGTGACGGCTTTCGAGAGTGAGAGCTTGCCGGTGCCGATTGCGGTGGTAGGGCCGACGGCGTCGGGAAAGTCGGATTTGGGGCTGGTGCTTGCGGAGCAGCTTGGCGGTGAGGTCGTCAATGTTGATTCGATGCAGCTTTATCGAGGAATGGATATCGGAACAGCGAAGCTGTCGGTGGACCAGCGGCGGGGGATTCCGCACCACCAACTCGATGTGCTGAACGTGACGCAGCCGGCGAGTGTAGCGACATATCAGCGTGAGGCGGTCGCGGATGTTGAGGCCATTCGCGCGCGGGGGAAAGTCCCCATCCTTGTCGGCGGGTCGATGATGTACGTACAGGCGTTGGTGGACGACTGGCAGTTCCCACCTACGGACCCTGAGGTACGTGCGAAGTGGGAGGCAGTGCAAGACGAGATTGGTCCGGCGGCGTTGCACGATCGGTTGGCAGAGATTGATCCGGATGCGGCGGCAATTATTGAGACCAACGACCCGCGGCGCACTGTCCGGGCTTTGGAGGTCATCGAGCTGACAGGTAAACCTTTTGCAGCGTCGAAGCCGTCGATTGATAAGCCACCGCGGTGGAACACTCGCATATTGGGGTTGCGCACGCAGGCGGAATGGCTAAATCCGCGGATAGAACAGCGTACGCGGGGCATGTTTGCCGCTGGCCTGGTGGAAGAAACTGAGAGTTTGATTGCGCAAGGGTTGCGCGAAGGTGTGACCGCTAGTCGCGCGATCGGCTATGCACAGGTGCTGGACTACTTCGATGGGGTTTACGACCTGGATACGGCTTGTGAACGCACGATTACTGGTACGCGCAGGTATGTGCGACGTCAGCGCTCCTGGTTCAACCGTGATCATCGAATCATGTGGCTAGACGCTGCCGGTGACGTGCCGGGACAGGCGTTTTCCGCACTTGGTCTGTAAGAGATTCGGACCTCCCGCTAGCATCAAGGGCATGGTTTCATTTGCCAAAGGCCACGGTACGCAAAACGATTTCTTGATTTTTCCAGATGATTTGGTGTCCATCGAATTGACCGAATCACTGGTCGCAGCAGTGTGCGATAGACAGCGGGGTCTTGGCGCTGACGGCGTCCTGCGGGTTGCCCGAGCGGGGAAACTCGTCGATGCCGGTGTTTTGGCGGCATTGCCGGAGGGCGTTAAAGCCGACGATTGGTTTATGGACTACCGCAATAGTGACGGTTCTATTGCCGAGATGTGCGGGAATGGTGTCCGCGTCTTTGCACACTATATTGCCGCGATTCACAGCCCGGACAGTGTCGTCGACGGAGCTTTGCGGGTGGGCACTCGAGCAGGGCTGCGCGCTGTTTCGATTGATGAGCACAGCCGCAGGCACGCGGTCGTTGGGGTGGATATGGGCCAGCCGGAAGTCCTCGGCCTCGCTACTGCGTTCATTGGTTCGGGCAACAATGCCCAGAAATTCGCCGGGATTGGTGTCGACGTGGGAAATCCGCATTTGGCCTGCGTCATGCCTGGCCTAAATGCCGCCGCTCTGGCGGAGCTGGAATTGGAAGCGGCGGGTAGTGTCGCGAAGCCAGTGCGTGCCGACGAAGCCATGTTCCCGAACGGCCTCAATGTGGAAATTGTCACCCCGCTGGATGCCTGTGATTCGGTGTCCATGCGAGTAATTGAACGTGGAGTTGGTGAGACCCGCTCGTGTGGCACCGGTACGGTTGCGGCAGCTATTGCCGCGCTGGCCGATGCCGGCCGGACTGAGGGGGTTGTGACAGTCAAGGTGCCCGGCGGTGTGGTGACTGTGGATGTCCACAAGGCCAGCAATGCGGATGGGGACTTCTCGGCGACCTTGACCGGGCCGAGCGTGATTCACACGCTCGGCGATATTGAGCTGGAAGCCCTGTGACTGGTAGCTATTGCTGCAGGAGCACTAGCGGGGTAGTGGAAGCGGTGGGGAATCAGCGGACTAGTGTCCGCCGCAGCCACCGTCGCCACAACCACAGCCGCCATCGCCACAGCCGCCTCCGCAACCTTGAGGCGGAATGATCTCACCGGTCAGTGAGAAAGTACCGGAAACGACCATGCCTGGCTGGGGAGCTTCGTCGCCGCCGGGGACAAGTACGTCCATAGGAGTCGGCAGAGCAAGGTTGAGCACCCAGAACTTCTTGCCGGTTAGCTCATTGACATGCTTGCGGGAGTTATTGATAACACCAGCCAGTTTCACGGTTGCGCTAGGCGATGCCTTCCCGACCTGATCTCCGACAATTGCCTTAGCACCTTCGAAGTCCAATGTTGTCGGGGTTGCCCCGGTGCGCTTCTCGTACTCTTCGATGGATGCGTCGAGGGTGAAATCAGTTGCTAGAGCTGATAGCGCGACATGCTCAAAAGTCTGAGTTCCGGCATCAACAATCATTGGCCCCTGTGACAGCAGGCAGGTAGCGACCTCGATGACCTTGTCAAAGTTATCCGAGGAGGGATCATCCTCGACGATTTCCACGAGCGCCAAGACATCGTCCACGCTGGATACATGGGCAGTGACGGTCGGGCTGCCCGCGAAGCCGGCGTAGGTAGAAAATGGTTCAACACCCAGGATGTGCAGACGCGCACCAGAGGAATCTTCGAAACGGACCAGCTGGCCACCGCGGACCTCGCCGATGACCGACAGATTGTCACTGGCAATCGCGGCTTCCATCGCGTCTCGCCAGCTGGGGTAGTCCATGCCAATGCTTCGCAAGTCAGTAGTCATACTTTTCGATGATACTTCCCATATCTTCATCTGCGAACTAACGAATCGCACGTGAGCGCATTGTGCTCTGGGGTACCTAGAAGCATTCCTGCACGCCGCGGCAACTATTCGGATGGGACTAACAATTCTGCCACGCTAAATAGGCAAATATTAAGTGTGGCATAAATAACTTTCCTTAGGTGTGCCCGGTTTATTCCATTTAGGCATGCCTAAGAGTAAGCTCATCTCCGTAAACACCATTTGCTTAGCTTAATTCTTATCTATATAAGCGAGGTTTCTCATGCTCGGATTGCGGTCTCGAAAACAGTCGGATGACATTCAGTCGCTTGCCGACGTCCCGGTGGGGGTAACCGTCACTCTGGGAACGTCGCATGTGGATGAGCGCCTGTGCCGCAGGCTTTCGCAACTGGGGCTTCGCCCTGGAATGAGTGTCACTGTGGGACGGAGTACCAGCGGCGGTGGGCGAATCGTCCATGCTGGCGCAACGCGCTACGCCATCGATGCCAGCACGCTGCACAAGATGTCCGTCGTGGGTTAGGTCCCCTACATCTCTTTTCTCACCTCCCTCCTGAAAGTAAACAATGACAACACCTACGGATTCCTCAACGCGAAAATTCGCATCCACGCCCAGCTGCCACGCATGCAGCGGCGGAGCACCAGCAAAGGATGGTGCACCTGTTGTCGCAGTAGTCGGCGCACCGAACTCCGGTAAGTCAACACTGTTCAATAGTTTGACTGGTGCGAAAGCGCAGATGGGCAATTGGCCTGGTACGACCGTGGAGGTCAGCCGTGGCGCGTGGAAGACCGATGCCGCTGAGTACGATGTCATCGATTTCCCGGGTGCCTACTCGCTGGATGCCATGAGTCCGGACGAAGAGCTCACTCGCGAGATGCTCATCGAGAAACCAGAAGAAGAACGCCCGGATCTCGTCGTTGTCGTTGTCGACGCCACGGCACTGGGCCGTGGCCTCTACATGGCCGCGGAATTGGCGGAACAGCCCCAGCGCATCGTTCTGGCTCTGACCAAACTAGATGTTGCCAAGGCCAAGGGCATCGATGTGAATCCGGACGCATTGCAGTCAGCTATGGGGATGCCGGTGGTGGCGCTGGATCCCCGTCGTAAAGCGGGAATGGCGCGGTTGGCCGACGCGGTAGCAGCGGCTCTGGACGGATGTAGTTCGGTGTCGTCACCGATTCGCCAGGCCGATGGTGAATCGATTGAACGCCTGGACGACGCACGCTTTGCCGCGATTGATGCGGCGGTTGCGGCATCTACGGGCGGGGTGGAAGATCGCCAGACTTTCTCCGACCGCATTGATAACGTGGTCCTCCATCCGGTGCTCGGACCGATTGTGTTCCTGGCAGTTATGTGGGCAGTCTTCCAAATCACGACGACGGTAGCAGCACCGTTGCAGGACGGTTTGGAAACCCTTATTACCGGTAATTTCGCAGATTTGGTTACCCGTGGATTAGAAGCGGTGGGATGGGATCATCCGATTGTCACCGGGCTGCTTGTAAACGGCATCATCGGTGGTGTCGGCATGGTGCTGACCTTCGTTCCGCTAATGGCACTCATGTTCCTGTGCCTCGCAGTACTCGAGGATTCAGGGTATATGGCGCGTGCAGCCGTGGTGGCGGACCGTGTCATGCGTGCAATTGGTCTTCCGGGTAAGGCATTTATTCCGCTCATCGTCGGCTTTGGCTGTAATGTGCCAGCAATCTCGGCAACACGTGTGCTGAGTAATCCGCGCCACCGCATTTTGACGGCTCTACTGGTTCCGTTTACCTCCTGCTCGGCGCGCCTGACCGTGTATGTCATGTTGGGTGCGGTGTTCTTTCCGGAACACGCGGGCACAGTCGTCTTCGCTATGTACGTGATCTCGATTCTGCTGATCGTTCTGACCGGCCTTGCACTGCGTAAGACCCTGTGGCGCACCATGCCGTCGGAACCGCTGGTCATTGACCTGCCAACCTACCAGCTTCCGACCGCACGGCTGGCACTATCTGTGATGTGGATGCGTCTGAAGGGATTCCTGCAGACCGCTAGTGGAATCATCGTCAGCACCGTCATCGTCGTATGGCTACTGATGTCTATTCCGGTTGTCTCCGGGCACTCCTTTGCCGATGAAAATCTAGCACCGCAGGACTCCGCATACGGTGCAGTCAGCGAAACTATTGCTCCTGTGTTTAACCCGGCAGGTTTCGGTACATGGTCTCTGACAGGTCCGTTGGTGACGGGCTTTGTGGCCAAGGAAGCCGTCATTTCTACCTGGGCACAGACCTATGCAGTGGAGGACGTCACCGACTCCGATTCGAGCGAACAGGCCTCCAGCCCGCTCGCGGAGAATATTCGACGTGACTTTGACAATGCATCCGATGGACACGGATTGGCAGCAGTCTGGGCCTATATGATCTTCCTGCTGGCTTACACACCGTGCGTGGCTACGCTCGCGGCACAACGTCGAGAGATCGGCTTGAAGTGGACGGGCTTCGGTTTGCTAGCGCAGCTGGTCGTTGCATGGGCACTGGCCGTGATTGTTTTCCAAGGGTTAAAGCTGTTCCTGTAAAGCCTCGTTGATTCCTAGTAGCTTCGGCAAAGCTACTAGGGCACACTTGCGAACTAGAAATCAGATCCAACAAGAATCGCGATACGGAAAGGAGCTATCGCCGTGGGACTCTTTAGAGCCAGGAAGAATACGACGGTTACTCGTCGGCCTTCAGAAGCCGTTCAGGATGCAATCGCGCAGGGCATTAGCTCCCGACGCAAAATTTGCGAAATCACCGGCCTGCAGCGAGCAACGGTAGACCTCATCCTTGACCGCATGGAACACACCGGCCAATTGCGACGGGAATCCCTCGGTGGCATGTGCCCAGGCGGAGGTTGTTCCAACTGTGGAATGTCCGACAGCGGTACGTGTGCTGGCGGTAGTTCTAATAGTGGTCCGGTCGCACTGGTTCTGACACGCAGGCCACCTTCTGCAGCCTAAGTCTTGAGCTTCGGCTCGGTATTCTCCGCACACAATGCGGAGAATTTGGCTTGTCATGTGACAATAGCAGCTAGTATGACGAATTTTTCCAACAACTTTGATGAGGTCAGCGACGAAACGTCGCAGCAAGCTCGCACCTCGCACGAGATGGACGATTTTTTCATCGACGCTAATGATGCTGGCGAAAACGCTGATAGTGCCTCCGGGGATGCGTTCGCAACGGACGTCGGCACGCAAAGGGAACCTACCGTCGGTGATTTGGATCTGGAGGCGCGTTCCTCTCTGCGCCGGCTGACCAGGTCAGTAGCACATACTGAGTCTGAAGAAGTGATGGTCGAGTACCGTCAGCTCCGACTGGAACGCGTGGTGCTGCTCGGTGTCTGGACATCCGGGACCCTTCAGGAAGCTGAAGTGGCGATGGAGGAGCTCGCCGCACTGGCAGAGACTGCAGGTTCGGAAGTTTTAGAGATGGTGCTGCAGCGCCGCGATAAGCCGGACCCTGGTACTTACGTGGGATCCGGCAAGCTCAACGAGCTTCGCGATATTGTCGCCTCTACCGGCGCAGATACAGTTATTTGCGACGGTGAACTGTCTCCCGGTCAATTGGTGGCGCTGGAGGATCGCCTTGACGCCAAGGTTATTGACCGCACCATGCTGATTCTGGATATCTTTGCTCAGCACGCGAAGTCCAAGGAGGGCAAGGCGCAGGTCTCGCTGGCACAAATGCAGTACCTGTACACGCGTCTGCGCGGCTGGGGCGGCAACCTATCGCGTCAGGCTGGTGGTCGCGCGGGCTCCAACGGCGGCGTGGGTCTGCGTGGTCCGGGTGAAACTAAGATCGAAACCGATCGTCAGCGCCTACGCCAAGATATGGCGCGAATCCGCAAGGAATTAGCTGGCATGAAGACTGCGCGTGAGATCAAGCGCGCACGTCGTAAGGCTGGACACCTGCCGCGCGTGGCAATTGTCGGCTACACCAACGCGGGTAAATCTTCGTTGCTCAACGCACTGACAGGCGCTGGTGTGCTGGTGGAAGACGCGCTGTTTGCGACGCTGGATCCGACGACTCGTCGCACCAAGCTTCGCGACGGTCGCACGGTGATTATGACCGATACGGTCGGATTTGTTCGCCACTTGCCGACGCAGCTCATTGAAGCTTTTCGCTCGACCTTGGAAGAGGTGCTCGAAGCCGACGTCATCATGCACGTCGTAGACTCCTCTGACCCATTCCCGCTGGAGCAGATTAAGGCTGTCAACAAAGTCATCAACGAAATCGCGGAGGAAGAAAAGGCCGAGATTCCGCCCGAGCTGTTGGTAGTCAACAAGGTGGACAAGGCCGATGGCATCACTCTGGCGCAACTGCGCCACCAGCTCGATGATGCGGTCTTTGTCTCTGCGCGAACGGGTGAGGGGATCGGTGAACTGGAGACCCGACTCGAGCTTGCACTCAATGAGCTGGAGTCTCACGTCCACATGTTGATCCCCTATGACAAGGGCAATATTGTCTCCATGCTCCACGAAGATGCGACCGTGCTGTCGGAGACATGGACAGAGCAAGGCACCCAGATGGATGTGCGTTTGCCCACTAGCCTCGCGGATGAACTGTCGGCATACCGCATCGAACCTGCAGCGGATCCTCACTTCACGGCGGATGCGAATGAGGATAGTAGCAACGACGCCTAGTCGGAAAAGGGAGAGCGGAGTTGGAATAGGGAGAGCGACAAAGAGCTCCGGCAGTCCTGGGTTTAATGCGGTATCCGTGGCGTGATCTGCGGTGGGCATCCACTAGCATTACAACCATGAATTCTACTTCTGACGCGGAGACCCAACAGGGAACCTCCGCAAATCCGCCTGCTGAAAACGCCGAACGTGGCCGTCTTTTCGGTTGGGATATTCACGGTGACGGTCGAAAGATTGCACCGGGAGCCGTGGTGGCTCCCAACGAACGCCTCGATTGGCCTCGTACAATTGGCATTGGCGCACAGCACGTCATTGCCATGTTTGGTGCAACTCTTCTGGTGCCGCTGTTGACTGGTTTCCCAGTCAATACCACACTGCTGTTCTCGGGTATCGGCACGATTGTCTTCCTGCTAATCACCCGAAACCGCTTGCCCTCTTACCTGGGCTCGTCGTTTGCCTTCATCGCACCACTGACCGCGACACAGGCGCAGGGTATTGGTGTTCAGCTCGGTGTCGTGCTCTGCGCCGGCATCGCGCTCATGCTCGTTGGCTGCGTTGTAAAGTTCGCCGGCAAGCGTGTCCTCGATGCAGTGATGCCACCTGCAGTAACCGGTGCCATCGTCGCTCTCATCGGACTTAACCTGGCGCCTGCCGCCACGGAGAACTTCGCCACTCAGCCGTTGGTCGCATTTGTCACGATGGCATCCATTGTCTTCGCAACCGTCGCTGGCCGCGGTATGGTCAGCCGTCTGGGTGTCCTTATCGGCGTACTAATCGGCTGGGTCTTCGCCGCTGCCACTGGAAATCTCTCGCCCGAGGCTACAGAAACTGTCGGCAATGCCGCCTGGATTGGTCTGCCCGCATTCCACGCGCCGGAGTTCCACTTCAATGCGATGCTGATTGGTCTGCCCGTCATCGTAGTACTCATCGCAGAGAATGTCGGTCACGTCAAGGCTGTTGCTGCCATGACCGGCCGAAACCTCGATGACATCGCTGGCGATGCTCTTATTGCAGACGGTCTAGCCACCACCATCGCCGGTTCAGCTGGTGGTTCTGGTACCACTACCTACGCTGAAAATATCGGTGTTATGGCCGCTACCCGTGTCTATTCGACCGCAGCTTACTGGGTGGCAGCTTTCACCGCCATTGCACTGGCTTTCATTCCAAAGTTCGGCGCACTCATCTTGACCATTCCTACCGGCGTGCTCGGTGGGGCAACGATGGTGCTCTACGGCCTGATCGGTTTGCTCGGTGTGCGCATCTGGATGGACGAAAAGGTCGACTTCAACAACCCGGTTAATCTCACCGCTGCCGCCACCGCGCTGATCGCGGGTATCGGTAACCTCACCCTCGACATTGGTTCGCTGACGCTGGAGGGTATTGCTTGGGGGTCGGTCGGCATTATTATCGGCTATCCAATTTTGAACTGGCTCTACAATCGCATCGGCGAGAACCGCTCGTAGGCCACCCGTCCAGGGCAGAATCTCGCACGAATGCTTAACGACGGACCCCGTGACCGTTGCCACGATGTTTCGTCGTTAAGCTCTTTTGCTTTTTAATCGCTCAGGTCTTGGGCGATGAGTTCGGCGATTTTCTCTACCGCAACCGCGTTACTACTGGTCACAGTGACTTCATCGCCGAATTCGGCACCGAGTGCCATGAGCATCAACGAGGATGAAGCATCGGCCGGTTCGTTGTCGGGCTCGTCTGAGTCAAGGAGCTCGACCAGAATTTCTTCCTGAAAACGGGAGGCACGCTCAGCGATGACCGTTGCAGGGCGGGCATGAATACCCACCTTGGAGCCGACGTGGACATGTTGAGTAACCATGCGAGCGGCATCCTGCCTTTCTGCTTCTCGATTTCCTCGATGCCATTTCTGAGCTTAATAGGTTGCCCGGATGGGTTGGGGAATGTTTGCTGAAAATCGTAGAAATGCTCGTTGGGATAAACCAGCCGGTGCGGTAAAAACTACGCTTCCGCTGAAACGTCTGCTTCTAGGTTTTGATTATCGGTGCTGACTTGCCGCGGCCACAGGCTTTTAGCTGCCACAACGAGAATTGCTGCCACTATGCTGCCCAAGACGATTGCAGTAAGCCATGCGACAGGGTTGTCGATTGCAAACAGCACAAAAATACCTCCGTGCGGAACACGTGTGGCCGCACCCAAAGCCATTGAGGTGCCACCGGTGACGGCACCGCCAATCACAATCGACGGAATCACACGTAGCGGATCTGCGGCGGCGAAGGGAATTACTCCCTCTGAAATGAAGGCCGCACCGAGCACCCAGCCCGCTTTGCCGTTTTGACGCTCCGCCGAACTGAACAGCTTTGGTCGGAGCACAACTGCCAGAGATGTAGCCAATGGAGGTACCATGCCCGCCGCCATCACAGCGGCCATGACCTTCCATGATGCGGGATCTGCTGAGGCGATGTTTGCGACGGCAAAAAGATAAGCAGCCTTGTTGATCATTCCGCCCATATCCACGCACATCATTGCGCCGAGAAGACCACCGAACAGGAACGCCGCCGTCGTATCCAGTGATTGCAGCCACTGCTGCAGAGCCGTCATCAGCCACGCCAGCGGCATCCCGAGCAGCAGGTACATGGTGAGCCCAACGGACATAGCGCCGAGCATAGGAATCACGACAACCGGCATCAGCGGTCGCAGCCAGTCCGGGACTTTCATCCTCAACAGTAGGGCTACAACTAGTCCCGCCAGGATGCCTGTCACCAGGCCCCCAAGGAAGCCGGCGCCAACCGTGACCGCGATGGCACCGCCAATAAAGCCTGGTGCAATGCCGGCTCTGCCAGCCATGCCAAAGGCGATATAAGCACTCATTACAGCCACAATGACCTGCATGCCGTGGTTGCCAATGGCAAAAAGCGCCGAGCCGAGATACAGCCACAGTCCACTACGATCAATTAGCACGGTGCCGAGATCTTCTGTCGGCACAGCAATCGGGGCATCGAGTCCGATAATCTCCGGCAGCCGCAAATCCCTAGTCACGGCGTCAGCTACTACACCAACCTGATGACCGCCGACGAGGAATCCCAGCGCAATCAACAACCCCGATGCGGCCACGAACGGCACCATATAGCTGACACCGGTCATAATGGCATCACGAACCCAGTGTCCGAAGGCTTTGTCACCGCCTAACGATGATTTATGTGCCCCCACCTTCGTAGTTGCTTGTACCCTCTCAGATGAAGGGTCTGCGCCTGTAGTACCGGTTTGCGAACCGGCCTCCTTGTCGTGGTCATCCTTAGGTTGCGGCGCCTTTCGGTCGTAGGCGCGAACCCGTGATTGTTCTGCTTTTGCCTTCGCTTGTTTAATAACCGCAGTAGGTTCATTGACTGCCTTACGAATTGGCACTTTGACCTGTGGTTTATCGCTGAAGCGCTTAAGCCCCGTAACCCCAATATCGGCTGCGATTACTAGCACGTCGGCCCGGACAATTGCCTCTGCGGGGGCTTCCTGGGTTCCTGCCGAGCCCTGCGTCTCTACAGTTAGTGTGACATCAGACATGCTTTCTGCCGCGCCAGTAAGCGCTTCGGCTGCCAAATAAGTGTGTGCGATGCCCGTGGGGCAGGCCGTGATGGCGACGATATTGGTCTTCGCCGGAGGTTTTTTCGCTTTCCGACGAGGCGCTTTGGTGACGTGCTCGCTAATGATCCGGGCAGTCTCTTCATCGCTTTCAGCACCGCGAAGAGCTGCGCGAAACCCCTTATCGCGAAGTGCTTTTGCGAGTGCGGCCAGAATATCGACGTGGACATCGCTGTTACTAGATGGGACACCAATGAAAAAGAGCAGGTCCGCCGGCCCATCTGGTGTGGTGAATTCTGTAGCGCTGGTTAAGCGGGCAAACATCAGGGTCGGCTTCGACCAGTCCTCATGGCGGCAGTGGGGGATGGCTATCCCTCCCGACAGACCTGTCGGGGCCTTCTCTTCGCGTTCGAGGGCTGCTGCGACGATGCCGTTGCTGTCGGTGGCGCGGCCGGTCTCTACAGCTTTAGCGATGAGATAGTTAAGGATCTTCTCCTTTTGCGGACCGATATCTAGGTCAAGGAACACTGTCGACTCATCGGCTAGGTCTGATGCAATAGCGGAAAAATCTGCCGAAGAAGACATGGTTTTCTAATGCTCCTTATCTAGGCATCGAAAAGCTAAGTGTCGAGCTGCCATAACCGGCCGGCCTCGGGGTGAACCTGTTCTGGATAGGGGATGGTCGTACCGGGAAGACTGGTTGCCGCCGCCCCATAAGCTACGGCGGTGGTTAGTGCATCTTGGTAGCTATCACCGCGTTCGCGGGACATAACGTAGCCGGCCAACGCACAGTCTCCAGCACCGACCGTCGACTGAGCGACTATCGAGGGGGAGGTAGCAGCGAAACAACCGCCTGACTTCACTGAAAGCACCGCCCCTGCTTCGCCGAGAGTGGCCAGGACTTCGGAAACGCCAAGCTCGTTCAGCGCACGAGCAGCCTGCGCTACGGGAAGATAGTTCCCTTCGGCTGCAGCGGCCTCAAGTTCTTCGCCGTCCTGATCAATGATTTGACCAAGTTCGTAGGCGTTCGGCTTCATCAAAAAAGGTCGCACCTTTGGAAATGCGCGAACGACCTCAGTCAGTGGGCCGTCGCTCGTATCCATAGCAACACGAATATTCGGGTTGACCGAATACACCGCCTCGGTGCATTGAACGTAAAAATCCCTGGGGACACCAGGGGGCAATGAACCTGCGAAAACTACCCACGTGGCGTGTTTAGCATGGTGGATAAGTTTCTCCAGGACACGCCTACGGTGCGCTTTCGTCAATGTCATGCCAGGGGAATTGAGCTTGGTGGTCGTCCCATCTGGCTCTGCGAGTGTGAGATTAACGCGGGCTTCGTTAGTCGTGTTGATGGCTTCATGGGGTATGCCAGAGACTTCCAACAGGCGCGTGAATTTTCCGGAGTCCGATGCCGGGTAGAGCGCGAGCGTCTTTTCTCCGGCGTAGTGCAACGCCTTGGACACATTAATTCCCTTGCCACCAGCCATGTCCTCAGCCATTGGTAGGCGGAACACGCCACCTCGCTTGAGCTCCGTATCGAGTCGAGCAAGTCGATCGATTGACGGATTTACAGTCAAGGTCAGGATCATGAAGCAACCACAACCTCGACACCTTGCTCCCTGAGATCGTTGACGAACTGTTCCGGGGCAGAGGAATCTGTAATCACGACGTCGATATCTTCCAATGCTGCAAAGCTGACGAGAAAGTCGCGGCCAAGTTTCGTCGAGTCCGCCATAACGATGACCTTGCGCGCATTCGTAATCATCGCGCGCTTTACCGCCGCTTCCTGCGGATCAGCAGTAGAAAGACCGTGGTCAATTGTCAAGGCATTAGAACCAATGAAAGCGACATCGGCACGCATAACCGCGAGAGTGCGGAGTGCCGTATCGCCAGCAACCGCCTGAGTAATGACGCGAACTTGGCCGCCAAGGAGTTGAAGCTCAATGCGGTTCGATCCTGCGAGTGTGATGGCGTTGGGAAGAGAGTTTGTGACAACCGACCAACGGCGGTTATCAGGGGAGTGGACCATCAGCTCTGCAAGAGCCTCGGTGGTAGTTCCAGCATCGAGAAAAATTCCACCACCAGAGTCAGGCAGAAAATCCGCAGCACAGCGGGCAATAGAGAGCTTCGCGTCCTTTTGCGCGTTCTTTCGAGCGGCAACTGAAAACTCAACAGTCTGAAAAGAACGAGTAGCCACAGCGCCACCGTGTACGCGGTGAACTGCGCCGTCTGCATCCAACTGAGCTAGGTCACGGCGAATCGTCTCTGCTGTGACATCGAAAGCTTCCGCAAGATCAGCGACCGTCACGCGCCCTTCGACTGCTGTCAAAGACGCAATCTTCCGGCGGCGTTCCTCTGCGTACATTCCCCGCTCCTTAGCTGTTAAGAAATTTCAGCTTTACTATCTGTTCCCAGTATGCCCGTTTATGTCTGTTTCGGGCAACGAAAATGTGGGAAATTAGAGGCTGCGTAGGACGCTGACAATCTTGCCGAGGATTTTGGCGTGCTCCGCGGGGAGTGGGTCAAAGGCGCGATTATGGGGCATGAGCCACTTGCCAGCAGCGTCTTCGTGCCATTCCTTGACTGTTGCTTCATCTTCAAACAGGGCTGCAACGAAATCTCCCTGTTCGACCACGTCTTGGGAACGGACTACCACCCAGTCTCCGTCGAGAATGCCCGCGTCAACCATGGAATCACCCACGACCTTGAGTAGGTATAGCTGACCAGAGCCCGTAATCTCCATCGGAAGTGCCATGTGACTTTCCACATGCTGCTCCGCCAAAATAGGGTTGCCAGCCGCAATCTGTCCAACGATAGGAACGAAGATTGGCTCTGGCATGTCCTCTGGCATCTCGGGAGTTTGGGTGGTGCCAGTAGCCTTTGGCCCAGGCTTTACCGGAGTGAAAGTGCCAGCGGAGGACTTCGAATCCCTTACGTTTACCGCGCGGGGTTTGTGTGGGTCGCGGCGGAGAAAGCCCTTCTTCTCCAACTCCTTGAGTTGGTATGCCACCGACGAGGTGGAATTCAAGCCCACAGCATCCCCAATTTCTCGAATGCTCGGTGGGTATCCGCGAAGTACGACGGCATCCGAAATGACGTCAAGAATCCGACGCTGCCGATCGGTGAGTGTTTTAGGGTTCGCTTTCTTCTTTTGAGCCATGGAACATCCCTTCTCAAACTCTTTCGAATGAATCATAACTCAAAACTGTTCGAATCGTCGAGCATCGAACACTGTGCGCCCTTGAATTCTTTAGAAAACGTGTACATTATCCGTGCTCGGAGGCGGTGATGATGTCGAAAATCGAAAATAAATCCGGATAGCAGTAGACAATATTCGAACATGGTGTTATAAATCGAACATGACAAGTTACTCGAACAGTCGTTTGATGAAAGGGTCTAGACGGATTCTCCGCATCCGCCCTTGGACATAGTCTCCACAGCGTCGGGAAACGGTCGTACAACTCTTATTCTCTCCAGGCCGGCAACGGTGGGAGAGTCAACGTTGGAAAGGGAGAAAACATGATGTCTACGGTTTCAACCGCACTTGGTGTTAGCAGCACATCTGATATTGACTTTTCTCAAGTTTCCGAGCTCCCTGCTCGGACGACACGGAAAGCCCCGTTGGTGTGGGGTGAACGTAGTGCGTCTTGCACACAGCACATCGTTCGGCCCGGTCAGCGTGCACGTATTGCACAGCGCAATCGAAATGGGGCTTCATCGGCGCGAATGCGGAGGGACAGGTCGCGGCCCAGTCATGTCTCGGTCAACTACGGGCGTCCGTCTCTATCCGTTAGCAGGGCGCAGCAGTCCAATCGTAGTGATGTATCCGCAGGCACTAACCTGACTCGCCTGATGGCGGTATGGGCTCTAGGGCTTGGTGCTTTCTTCGGAATTGTCGGCAGCATGGTCTTTGAACAAGGGCAAAATGAGGCAGTCGAAAGCACCTTTACGTCCACGTACGCTTCGTACTCCGCACAATAATCATTCCGGTTTCCTGCGTTGGGGTGGGACGTAGACTGGAGACTGTGTATTGCCAGTTTTGTCATCATGATCAGACACGAGTCTTGGACTCACGGTTAATAGATAACGGTATGGGGATTCGTCGCCGGAGAGAATGCCTGAATTGCGGTAAACGTTTTTCTACGATTGAACGCTCGCAGCTGATGGTCGTTAAACGGGATGGAATCCCTGAGGAGTTCAACCGTGAAAAGGTCATCCAGGGTGTTCGACGTGCGTGCCAGGGGCGCGAAGTATCAGAGTCTCAGCTGAAGAAACTTGCACAAAAAGTGGAGGAGAGCCTCCGCGAGAAAGGCACGCCCCGGGTGGACTCAAACGATATTGGCCTTGCCATCCTTGAGCCGCTCAAAGAACTGGACGAAGTTGGCTATCTCCGCTTCGCTTCGGTGTACAAGTCCTTTTCCTCCGCGGACGATTTCGCGCAAGAGATTGCCAGCATGCGGAAGGGGAAAGGGCCGCAGGCTAATGGCAACGAGGTAAAAAAGGACTAACGCAGTTTATCCACACGTTTCTTTACTCGAGTCAGGGATACGCTCTGGGCGGTACCCAAGCGTTGTGCGAAAAGGCTGACACGCAGTTCTTGGATGAGCCACTGAATATCCCGTACCTCCGCGGAATTCGAACGTGCCTTAGGTAGCTGCTGAAGCTTTGCCGCCAAGTATTCGCGGGCCTCAGTCACCTCATCTTCACGTTCGGCATCACGGTCCGGGTCACGGTTCATTTCCTCAAGCCGAATCTCCATCGCTTGGAGATAACGTGGCAAATGTCGTAGGTGCTGCCAACCGTGCCTTGCCACAGCGCCCTTAGGGAACATGAACTCCAGCTGGCGACGCATATCGTCAATAGCATCGCCTTCCCACTTGTTTAGCTGATTTACCACCGAGACATAACGAGGCATTGCCTGGGCAACGCCGACGACCAATTGGCGCACCTCTGAGGCGACTCCAGAACGAACGTGTTCGAGTAGTTTGTCGAATTCCTTCGGATCGCGGACCGGGCCGCCGGCAGCCATCATACGGTCGCGAATCACTGCGACACGGCAGTCCTCGACAAGCCCATCGGCGCCCCCATGTGGCCATGCGTCCACGCCAACACGTTGCTGGAGTGGAAGCCCCTTAGTCATTTGTGCACCATTTACTGGGCAATCCCGCAATAGCATTGTCAAGTTTGTGGTCGCCAACGTCGCCTCAGCCTGAGCCTTAGTTGGTTTGACCTCAATGGCCACGCCATCCTTGGTGGTCACCAGCGTCGGATACATCGTGACGGACTGACCGTCGACATTACTTTTGACCGTTAATGAGACGGCGCCCAAGTTCTCTGAAGTCCACTTTTTCACAGCTTCGCGTGCTGCAGACTTCGAACGTTTCGACACAGCAGTTGAGACCGTCGAGGCATGCTTGTCTCGAAGCGCAGCAAGATCTCGGCTCTGATCGACGATCTTTCCATGGCGGTCGACCACTGCGTAGTTAAAGCGCAAGTGTGCTGGCAGCTTCGAAGGGGCAAAGTCTGCACCATTGATGCCCGAGCCTCCGAGTCGTCGTAAAGCATCGGCAAAAACATCGACGAAGCGGCCTGAGTACGGAGTCATCGTCTCCAGCGCGCGGCGTGCGAAATCCGGGGCGGGGACAACGGACTTCCGCAGTGCCTTCGGCAGAGTGCGAATGTAGGCTTCCGCGAGCTCAGCGCGAAGACCTGGTACCTGCCAGTCGAAGCCATCTTCACGCAGACCTGCAAGAAGAGGCACGGGGACACGGAGAGTCACACCGTCATCAGGGGCGCCCGGTTCGAATTTATAGGACAGAGAGAAATCGACCGAGCCCTGCTGCCACATTTCGGGGAAGGCGTTGTCGTCGATGTCGCCGGCTTCGGGGTTGAGCAGCTTATTGGGATCAAAGTCCAGTAGATTTGGCTGCTTGGGCTTAGTTTTCTTCCACCAGCGGTCAAAATTGGTGGCCGTGGTGATAGAGGCGGGCAGCTTGGAGTCGTAGAACGCGTAGAGCACGTCGTCATCGACGACAATGCCGCGGGAACGCTGCTTTTCCTCGATCTTCTCGGCTTCGGCAAGTTTGTCTTGATTGTTCTTAAAGAACTCGTGATGTGTGTTCCATTCGCCGTCGACAAGCGCAGAGCGAATGAAGATCGAGCGGGCGGCGTCGGCATCGACTCGGTGATAAGGCACCAAACGGTCAACCACCACGGGCACGCCGTAGAGCGTCGACTTCTGGTAAGCCATCGCTGCACCGCGCTTAGTAGACCAGTGAGGCTCTGAGTACTGGTGCTTGAGCAGATGAGGGGCTACCTTCTCTACCCACTGCGGCTGAATCGTGCCGACGTTGCGCGCAAAAGTGCGCGAGGTCTCGACGATTTCCGCAGCCATCACCCAGCGAGGCGGCTTCTTTGCCAACGCGGACGAGGGGTGAATGAGGAACTTAGTGTTGCGTGTGCCGGTAAACTCCTTGCCCTCGCCCTCGCGCGTACCAATCATCGACAACAGACCCGGTAACAGCGACTTTGCCACCTCGTCGGGATTGTCGACACCACTGGTTGAGCTGCGGGCCGAAAGATGCCAGCCCAGCTCAGCCGTTGCCTGGTGGAGCTGACGCACCAAGTCCTGCCACTCGCGAACGCGCAGATAGTGGAGGTACTCGCGCTTGCACATCTTGCGGAATTGGTTACCGCTAAGCTCGCGGCGCTTTTCCTCCAGGTATTCCCAGAGCTTCAGCAGGGAGTTGAAGTCGCTGGTGGTGTCCTTAAAACGGGCATGTAGCTGATCTGCCTGAGCTTGGAACTCCAGTGGACGTTCGCGAACATCCTGCAGAGACAAAGCGGCGACAATGACGGTTGCCGCCCCGAGAGTGGTGTTCTCGTACCCTTCGACCAGCATGCGGGCAAGACGCGGGTCGACTGGGAGACGGGCAAGTTGTCGGCCGATGTCCGTCAGCTCGGGGGCATCAGACCCCGACGTGGTGGTAATAGCCTGAAGCTCTGTGAGCAGGTTAATGCCATCGCGGATTGCTTTGTGCTCTGGTGGCTGGACAAAGGGGAAGTCCTCAATCGCGCCAAGCCGCAGTGAAATCATTTGCAGTACAACCGAAGCGAGATTGGTGCGCAGAATCTCCGGATCCGTAAACTCGGGACGCGAGAGAAAATCCTCTTCGCTGTAGAGACGAATCGCCACACCATCAGCTACACGACCACAGCGTCCAGAGCGCTGATTCGCAGATGCCTGGCTGATGTCCTCAACTGGCAGGCGCTGCACCTTCGTGCGGGTGGAGTAGCGGGAAATGCGTGCGGTACCAGTATCGACGACATACTCGATACCAGGGACCGTCAGCGACGTTTCCGCAATGTTGGTCGCCAGCACAATGCGACGCCCGGAATGCGGAGTGAAGATCCGATGCTGCTCTGCATTAGATAGCCGACCGAATAGTGGAACGGCTTCTACACCTTTCCAGTGTTTGCCCTCGATGGCTTCGGCAGCTTCTCGGATCTCTCGCTCACCCGAAAAGAACACCAGGATATCGCCGCCGCCAAGCCGCATCAGCTCTTCACACGCAGCGATAACACCATCGATCTGCTCGATGGCGACTTCCTTTTCCTGCCCATTCTTCGCAACAACGGTCCGCACCAGCGGGCGATAGCGGATTTCCACCGGGTAGGTGCGCCCTGACACCTCGATGATGGGCGCAGGGTGCTCGTCGTCAGGCGCGAAATGACGAGCGAACCGTTCCGGATCAATCGTCGCGGAAGTGATAATGATTTTCAGATCTGGACGCTGCGGCAGAATATGCTTTAAATATCCCAGCAGGAAGTCGATGTTGAGGCTGCGCTCGTGCGCCTCATCGATGATGATGGTGTCGTACTCGCGCAGCAGCCGGTCGCGGCCAATTTCGGCCAGCAGGATACCGTCGGTCATCAGTTTGATGCAGGTATCCTTGCCCACGCGATCGTCAAAACGCACTGCATAGCCGACGTGCTGTCCAATCTTTTCGCCCAGCTCATGAGCGATGCGCTCCGCGACGGAACGCGCCGCAATACGACGTGGCTGAGTGTGACCAATCTTGCCCCGCACGCCGCGTCCCAGTTCGAGGCATATCTTCGGGATCTGCGTAGTCTTACCAGAGCCAGTCTCACCAGCAATAATGACGACCTGGTTGTTTTCAATTGCCTCTGCAATGTCGTCGCGGCGCGCGGACACCGGCAACTGGGCAGGGTAGGTGATGCGAGGAATCGCTTTACGACGATCTTCTAACCGCTCCAGCGCAAAGTCGAGGTCTGCAGAGATTGCAGACAGCGCCTTCGGCGCGGATGCTCGCTTTAGCCGGCGTCGGAAGGACTGAGCCTCCCGAATCGGCAATTGATCAGCGAGCTGGTAGAGCTCCTTTTTACGCGTGTCCTTAGCAGGTTTGCCAGAGCGCTGTGGCCTGGCGGAATTGCGGTGGCCGGAGTGGTGGTTTCCCGACTGGGCACGTGGAGCTGGTTTATCAGAACGGCTAGGAGTACTCATGGTTGCCTACTAGATTAGCCGCGTCTGGGGAGACAACCCACATCTGTGCTGATTAAGAGGTGCTCGAGATAGTCCGATGGCAGCAGGGAGCGTCCTACTTTGCCGCCGCTAGCTCGTCGGCAACTTCCTTGCAGTCCTCGCGCCCACAGTGCTGTGTCTCGGTGTGCTTCCAGCAATCATCGCAAATAAGCACCTGACGACGGCAGGTATCTTCGTTGATGCAGTTCTGGAAGGTGTTTGTGGGCTTGCCGCAGTGGACGCAGTGCCCGAGCTGTACGTAGTCCTCGTCTTCGATGCCATCGCCAAACTCCATATGCATGCGCTTGTCGAAGACATAGAGAGAGCCTTCCCACAGCCCCTTATTGCCAAACTTTTCGCCGTAGCGCACAATACCGCCGTCGATTTGGTAGACCTCTTCGAAACCGCGGTTCTTCATAAGTGCGGAGAGGATCTCGCAGCGGATGCCGCCGGTGCAGTAGGAGATAACCGGCTTGTCCTTCATCCAGTCGTACTTACCGGATTCCAGTTCGTCGATGAAGTCGTGCGTGGTCTTTACGTCCGGGACGACAGCGTTTTTAAACTTGCCAATCTCGGCTTCCATTGCGTTGCGGCCATCGAAGAAGATGACATCGTCGCCGCGTTCCTCGACCAGTTTATTGACCTCTTCCGGCTTCAAATGTGTGCCGCCGCCAATGACACCATCGACATCGACTTTCAGCTCACCCGGAGCACCGAAAGCGACGATTTCGTCGCGAACCCTGACGGAGAGTTTTGGAAAGTCATCAGCGCCGCCTTCGCTCCACTTGAACTGCATGGAGTGAAAAGCGGGGTACTGCTTGGTTTTCTTGATGTACTTCTTGCAGGCATCGAGATCACCGCCGACGGTGCCATTGATGCCGTGCTCGGACACCAGAATGCGGCCCTTGAGCCCTAACGACTCGCAAAGGTCGCGCTGCCACAGCATGATGGCACGCGGATCGGACAGTGGGGCGAACTGGTAGTACAGAAGAATCTTGCTGATGCTCACGGGGACTATTCTAGTCTGCTCTCTCAGTTATCCTATTTTCGGCGTGAGCTGCTGGTATGGCTTAGTGCTTCTGATAGAGAGCCTTCTTCTGGTACTTAGGCTCCGAAGTCACTAGCACACCGAGGTTGCGGAAAATTGTTTCGTCCACGCTGCCCAGAATGGTAGTGGTGTGGACATCACAGTTTCGAAGGTTCTTCAGCTCGGCGAGGGCTGCGCGGGCATCGTCGCTGGTGGCCGCCGACACGGAAAGGGCGATAAGAACCTCGTCGGTATGCAAGCGGGGGTTGCGGCTGCCCAGGTGATGCGTCTTAAGCGTTTGAATTGGCTCAATGGCAGCAGGGGAGAGCAAGTGCAAGTCCGGGTCGATATTGGCGAGCTTCTTGAGAGCGTTGAGGAGCATTGCTGCTGAGCATCCGAGCAGCTCAGAGGTTTTGCCCGTGATGATTGTGCCATCGTGCAATTCGATTGCACTGCCCGGTGCCCCGGTAGATTTCTCAACTTCAAGAGCTGGTGCGACGACTCGGCGGGCGGCTGTCGACACGTTGGCCTTGCTCATAATCATGGCAATGCGCTGTGAGACTTCGTCGTCTGCGCTGTTCTTGTGTTCGTCGACAAGAGCCTTGTAGTAACGGCGAACGATTTCCTGGTTGGATGCCTCTCGGCACACTTCGTCATCGTCGATACAGTAACCGGCCATATTGACGCCCATGTCGGTCGGTGACTTGTACGGCGACTCGCCTGCGAGCTTCTCCAACAGAGTGCGCAGCAGTGGGAAGACCTCGACATCGCGGTTATAGCTGGTGACCTTGGTGTCATAGGCGGCCAAATGAAAAGGGTCGATGAGGTTGATGTCATCGAGATCAGCCGTTGCCGCCTCGTAGGCCAGATTTACCGGGTGTTCGAGCGCCAGGTTCCAGATAGGGAAGGTCTCAAACTTTGCGTAACCGGAACGAATTCCGTGTTTGTGATCGTGATAAATCTGCGATAGACAGGTCGCCAGCTTTCCAGAGCCCGGGCCCGGCGCTGTAACAACGACCAAGTCCCGCGACGTTTGCGCCCATTCATTCAGCCCGAAGCCGGCTTCACTGACAATTTTCTCCGTGTTTGTCGGGTAGCCCTCGATATTGCGATGGCGGATTACGCTCAATCCGAGTCGCTGCAGGCGCTCAATGAAGTTCTTTGCCAGAGTGTTGTCGTCGGAAAGCTGCGTGACGACGACGCTGTCGACTAGAAACCCGCGTTCACGAAAGACATCGACGAGGCGCAGCACATCGTCTTCGTAAGTGATGTCGAGGTCAGCGCGGACCTTGTGGCGCTCCAAATCCTTGGCATTGATGCACACCATGATTTCCAGATCGTCTTTGAGGCGATCGAGCATAGCGATTTTATTGTCAGGCGTGAAGCCGGGGAGCACGCGCGAGGCATGCATGTCATCAAATAGCTTGCCGCCCATTTCGAGATAGAGCTTGCCGCCTTCACCTGCGATGTCTGCGCGCCGCTTCTTAATATGAGCGGATTGCATTTCGATGTACTTTTCGCGGTTAAAACCGACAGCCTGAGCCATGGTGCCCTTTCTGAAGTTGTGTCTGCGGG
>NZ_JVPT01000034.1:0-235 GCF_001055915.1 Corynebacterium sp. 212_CJEI
CTCGAGGTCCTCTACGACGAAGACGACACCGTTGACGTCGGCGAAGTCATCGCTCGCGTTGGCGATGCAGACGCTGCTCCGGCCGCCAAGGAAGAGGCCGAGGAGGCATCTGCCGCAGTCGAGAAGGACGAGGAGCCAGTAAAGGCTAACGAGGAGACTGAGGAAGACTCCACTGACGTTGACGCTGGCGACGCTACTGACGTTGAGATGCCGGAGCTCGGCGAATCCGTCACCG
>NZ_JVPT01000035.1:0-10339 GCF_001055915.1 Corynebacterium sp. 212_CJEI
AGGTCGCGCCGCTGAAGGCGCCCCCTTTCGCCGTTCGTAAAATCAGCGTTGACGGTGTCGGCCAAGGGGATTCCGGTCGGCGTTCCAAGGCCATTGGCCCGCGGGGCAGCACCATTGGTGCCGAGCGGGGAGGCCATGGTCTCCACGTGCCGGCGACAGTGCTGGCGGCGGCCAATCGTGGCGCCCGCATGGGCGACTCCATGATTCCCCTGGAACCGGAGGACGTTCACGGCGCTATTCGACAGGGAACTGAGTCCAATCTGGTCGTCTTTGTCGTGGACACCTCGGGTTCCATGGCAGCACGCGACCGTCTGGCAGCCGTCACCGGCGCGGTCACATCGCTGCTGCGTGATGCCTACCAAAGCCGCGATAAAGTCGCTGTCGTTACTTTCCGCGGAAATAACGCCGAATTAGTTTTACCGCCGACGAAGTCTATCGACACCGCAGTACGTCGCCTCGCAGATGTCCGCACTGGTGGCCGAACTCCATTGGCCGAAGGATTGCTGAAGGCACACGAAGTGGTAGTTCGGGAAGCCCATAGGGAGCCCACACGGCGCGCAATCATGGTCTTGCTCTCCGACGGCCGAGCAACGGGTAAAAATGGCCTGCAGCAGGCGAGGGCTGTGGCCGCAAAGATCCGTCGTCAAGCGTTGGCGGCGACGGTGGTTATCGACTGTGAGCGCTCTCGCGTGCGGCTGGGGCTGGCACAGGAACTCAGCGTGGAATTGGGTGCGACCTGCATAAATCTCTCCGAACTCAATGCCGAAGCCGTGGCGGGCGTGGTCCATGCCTATCATCGAGACCATGGCACAAGGAAAGCTTGACCCCAAATCAATTCCCAACGATGGACTGACCACCAGGCAGCGTCGCATGATTCCGATTACTGCGGTGCATACGGGCCCAGGTAAGGGCAAGTCCACCGCGGCATTCGGTATGGCGATGCGCGCGTGGAATCAGGGGATGAATATCGGTGTCTTCCAGTTTGTAAAGTCGGCAAAGTGGAAGGTTGGCGAGGAAGCTGTCATGCGCCGGTTGGGCGAGCTTCACGACGACACGGGGGAAGGCGGCCCGGTCGAATGGCACAAGATGGGCGAAGGTTGGTCTTGGTCGCGTAAGCAGGGCACTGAGGAGGACCATGCGGCAGCTGCTGCCGAGGGATGGCAGGAGATTAAACGGCGCCTGGAAAATGAGGTGCACGACTTCTACGTCCTCGACGAGTTCACCTACCCAATCAAGTGGGGTTGGATTGATGTCGACGATGTGGTGGAGACATTGAGGAACCGTCCCGGCCGCCAGCATGTGGTGATGACTGGCCGCGATGCGGATCCGAAGCTCGTGGAGGTCGCGGATCTGGTGACGGAGATGACCAAGATTAAGCACCCGATGGATGTCGGACGTAAGGGACAAAAGGGCATCGAGTGGTAGCGCCTGGAATTGTCATCGCGGCGACAGCTTCAGGCACGGGAAAGACGACAATCTCCACGGGGCTGATGCGTGCACTGTCGCGTCGTCACGCGGTGGCACCTTTCAAAGTCGGACCCGATTATATTGATCCTGGCTATCACGGGGTAGCCGCTGGTCGTCCCGGGCGCAATCTGGATTCCTTTATGTGCGCGCCTGAGATGATTGGGCCGCTCTACGCACATGGAGCTGCCGACAGCGATATTGCGGTGGTCGAAGGGGTTATGGGGCTTTTCGACGGCCGCATTGGTGACGACCCGCTATCGGTGGAGGGCTCGACGGCTGAGATTGCCTCACTGTTGGGCCTTCCGGTGGTGTTGGTGATTGATGCCCGGCATATGTCGCAGTCGGCGGCGGCTGTTGTCCACGGTTTCTCCACGCTTCGCACTGACGTCCGTGTCAGTGGCGTGATTATTAATCAGGTGGGCAGCCCGCGGCATGCGGACATCATTACCCGTTCTGTGGAGGCCATGGGGGTCGAGGTGCTCGGCGCTATTCCGCGAGTGACTGATATTGAGGTGCCCAGCAGGCATTTGGGGCTGGTCACTGCAGTCGAGCAGGGTGAGCAGCTAGAAGCGGTCATTGAATCGATGGCCAACTTGGTGGAAACCTACATCGACATCGACCGGATTATCCAGCTTGCCCGGCAGCCCTATCCAGCTGAACCATGGGCCCCTGCACAGTTCGTTGCACCGCTGGCTCTTAATCGCCGCGTGCGCGTGGCGGTCGCGGCGGGTCCTGCGTTCTCGTTTACCTATGCAGAGCACCGTGAGCTATTGCAGGCCGCTGGAGCCGAGGTCGTGGATTTTGACCCATTGGTTGACGAACTGCCGGAAGCCGAAGGCTACATCGTGCCCGGTGGATTCCCGGAAGAGCATGCCGACGCGCTATCTATTCGTGATGACATTCGCCGCGATCTACGTCAGGCTGCCGATGATGGTGCGCTGATTCACGGCGAATGCGCGGGGCTGCTCTGGCTGCTTGAAGATCTCGGTGGGCGCCGTATGTGTGGCATCATCCCGGGGCGAGCGCACATGGCACGGTTGAAGCTGGGGTACCGGGAGGCTGTGGCGCTGACTGATTCTGCGCTGTGCCCGGTAGGAACGCGCGTGCGCGGTCACGAGTTCCACAAGACAGCCCTCACCGATGACACCGCAAGTGTCGCTGCTGCGGCCGGGTGGCAACCAGCCTGGGGTTGGCGTGGATATCAAGGCGAAACAGTTCGCGACGGCTTTGTTTCCGAGTCTGGGCGGATTCATGCCGGTTACCTGCATGTTCATCCGGCGGGTGCGCCGGGGAACGTCAGTCGCTTTGTCGCTTCGTGCGCCGGGTAAAGTGTTAGCTATGAGTTTGCTTCTCAAAGACTACGGTGTGTTGGTGATTGGCGGTTCCACGGCTGCAGAGCGCGTGATTCCTCGGCTGTTGGACTCTGGCGCTGATGTCACTGTGTGTGAAGGTGGGGAAGTAACAACTGCGATTGAGGCCTGGGCTGCAGACGGCCGTATTACTTTGACCCGCACCGGTTTTACCGAGGCGATGAGCTGGGGCAAGGCTCTCATGGTCTGCTGTGACGAGGCGTTGCTGCGTGAGGTGACTCTAGAGGGACACCGCCGAGGTATTCTCGTCGATGATGAAACCGGGGCTTCCAGCCCGCTTACTCCTGTGGCGCTGACCGGCCGTCGCGCGTCGCGCGCTGGGGACCTCGCTGGTCAGGTCGCGCTTGTGGGTGGTGGCCCGGGCGACCCCGGTCTGATTACCGTTGAGGGGCGTCGCTTGCTCCGGCTTGCCGACGTTGTCGTTGCAGACCACCTCGGTCCACTGTCGCTGCTCGGTGACTTGGAGCCGGATGTCGAGATTATTGATGCCGGCAAGCTTCCTTACGGCCGCGCCATGGCTCAGGAGCGCATCAATGAACTGCTAGTTCATCGTGCCCGTGAGGGCTACTTTGTGGTCCGGCTCAAGGGTGGCGATCCGTACATCTTCGGCCGCGGTTTTGAAGAGCTTCAGGAGCTACAGAAGGCTGGGGTACCGGTTCGCGTTGTGCCGGGTATTACTTCAGCACTGGCGGTACCGGGGACGATTGGCATCCCAGTTACTATGCGTGGCGTCAACCATGAATTCACTGTTGTGTCCGGTCACGTCCCACCGGGGCACAGGAAATCGCTGGTCAATTGGGATGCGCTGGGCCGGATGCACGGCACTATTGCCATCATTATGGGAGTTAAGAACGGGCCAAAGATTGCCGAGGCTCTGATGAAGGCCGGCCGCAGCCCGAAGACTCCGGCTGCGGTCATCCAGGACGGCACGCTGCCGAATCAGAGGTCGCTACGCTGCACACTCGGCGAGCTTGGCGAGAAAATGGTCGAAGAGGCAATCAAGCCGCCCGCCGTTATCGTCATCGGTGAAGTCGCGGGCCTGGATGAGGGCGATGAGTAAGAACAACAAGTCGAGCAACAACAAGTCGAAGAAACCAGAGCCAGAGCAGCAAAAGGCAGGGCTTGTTACTCGACTGCTTGCCGACGATCAGCTGCGTAGCGCCATCTGGATGGGCGCTGCGACCTTCCTGGTGTTCTACCTCGGAGCCATGATTATTTTCCGCCTCCTTCTCCTCGGCGGAGAAGGCTCGCGATACGACAGCATTTTCATCGCTGTCATTGCGCTCATTGCCGCCATTGTGGCAGGCCGGAAGCGCTACAACGACGACATTTAGTTTTCCGGGACGCGGAAGATGAGGGTGTCGTCGTCAAGCGAGACGTCGTATCCTGCGGCGCGTGCGATGTCGACGGCCTCTGTGGGGGAGGTCGGTGCCGTGTCGGAAAGGGCGATGGCGCGGGCAAATAGGCCCTTGTAGTGCTTGTTGAAGTGGCTGACGATTTTGCCCTCGGCGGTGAGCACGGTCATCGTTGTCGCGCTCTTGACTTTGCCCAAATTGGCGTAGGTGCCGGAACGAAGGTCGATGAGGAAGTCGACATCATTGAGAGCCTCGGTGATGGCGGTGCCCCAACGGCGCTTCATCGTCGGAGCTGCGTCGGCAGGCTGATCCGCGAAGGGGAGCTTGACCGTGCCAGAGAGACGGTAGTGGGGGATGAGGTCGTCTCCGCCAATGGCACCGAAGAGCGCTGACCCGATGGCGAGTCGAGCACGGCCGGTTTCCGGCAAATCGCTGGGGGAGAGTGCGTCGTAGAGCACCCCGGTATAACGCTCGAGAGCCGGCATGGTCGGCGACTCTAGGAGCGCGGCATTAGCTGTGACTTCGTCAGCAAGCCGTGGCCCCAGCTTCAGTGTTTTCATCGCGGCCTCCCTGTTCGCACTTAACTCCACGAGATCGGCTGCAATGCGCTCGCGGATGGGGTTGAGGGAGCCGAAGCTCAGCGAGGAAAAGTCCACTGCGGGATGGCTGCCACCAGTGGCTTTGGTTTCAGATGGGGGTAGGACTACGAGCATGGGCACCATAGTAATGCCCCGCATGTTGCGAAGAATGATCGACGGGTAAAATCAGCATTCATGATTACGCGAATGTCCCAGCTGTTCCTGCGCACACTGCGCGAGGATCCAGCTGACGCCGAGGTCCCTAGCCACAAGCTGCTCGTCCGTGCCGGCTACATCCGGCGAACTGCCCCTGGTGTGTACTCCTGGCTGCCACTGGGCTTGAAGGTTCTGCGCAACGTAGAGAAGGTTGTGCGCGAGGAGATGGAAGGCATTGGCGCACAGGAGCTGGCATTCCCTGCACTGCTCCCGCGTGAACCGTACGAGGCGACGAATCGGTGGACCGAATACGGCCCCGAGCTGTTCCGTCTGAAGGATCGCAAGGGCGCGGACTACCTGCTGGGGCCGACGCACGAAGAGATGTTCGCGCTGGCTGTCAAGGATCTTTTCAGCTCCTACAAGGATTTCCCGACGACGCTGTTTCAGATTCAGACCAAGTACCGCGACGAGGCTCGCCCGCGTGCAGGTATTCTGCGTGGCCGCGAGTTCGTGATGAAGGACTCTTATTCCTTCGACATGGACGACGAGGGGCTGGAGAATTCTTATCAGCAGCACCGCGGTGCCTACCAGCGAATTTTTGACCGGCTGGGCATTAAGTACGAAATCTGCCACGCCACCTCCGGCGCTATGGGCGGTTCGGCCTCCGAGGAGTTCCTGGCTGTTAGTGAAAGTGGCGAAGACTCCTTCGTAGTCTCCACCGACGGTGAGTACGCCGCCAATGTGGAAGCCGTGAAGATTCCGGCAGTCGAACCGCAGCCGATTGAGGGACAACCGGAGGCGAAGGTTTACGAGTCTCCGAACTGCACCACAATCGCAGCACTTGTTGATTGGGCCAATGGTGCGGACCTCGGACGCGAGGTCACTGCTGCCGATACTTTGAAGTGCGTTCTCGTCGCCGTCGACCCGAAGAAGGTCGATAAGGAGGGCAACGCCCTGCCGGAACAGCTCACCGCAATCCTGGTTCCCGGTGACCGTGAGGTCGATGAAAAGCGTCTTGAAGTCGCATTTGAACCGGGTGAGGCGCGCTTGCTGGAGGACAAGGACTTCGCAGCCAATGACTTCCTGATCAAGGGCTACGTCGGCCCGCAGGGGCTCGCCGATCGCGGTGTGAAGGTCCTAGCTGACCCCCGCGTGGCGGAGGGCACAAATTGGATTACAGGAGCCAACGAGGAAGGCAAGCACATCGTCGATGTGGTCGCTGGTCGCGACTTCCAGATTGATGGTATTTGCGATGTCGCAGAGGTGCGTGACGGCGACCCGGCTCCGGAGGGGCATGGCACGCTAAAGATCGAGCGCGGAATCGAGATCGGTCACATTTTCCAGTTGGGCCGCAAGTACACCAACGCCTTTGAAATCGACATCCTCGATGTCAACGGTAAGCGTGCTCGTCCGACGATGGGGTCCTACGGCATTGGCGTGTCCCGCCTGGTCGCTGTCCTCGCGGAACAGCAGTTGGATGAAAAGGGCCTCAAGTGGCCAGTTGCCGCGGCACCGTACAAGGTTCACATCGCTGTGGCCGGCAAGAACGCCGAAGCAGCTGAGGCCGCTGAACAGCTGGCGGAAGACCTCAGCCAGCAGGGCATTGAGGTGCTTTTCGACGACCGTCCGAAGGTCAGCCCCGGTGTGAAGTTCAAGGACGCCGAGCTGCTGGGTATGCCGTTTGTGGTCATCTTTGGCCGTGGCTACGCGGACGGCAAGGTGGAGCTGCGTAACCGCCTGACCAACGAGACCGACGAGGTCGCCGCTGACGGCATTGCAGCTCACGTCGCGGAGCTGGTTCGCAAGGCTTAGAGCCCGGGCAACGGCTCCAAGTTGTTGCCACCTAGCGCTGCCGCTCCGGCGGCAGCCACGCCAGCTGCCTGCAGCGCGAACATACGCATCCGAGGGTTATTAGCAGCGAGCAATACGTCTTCCCACGCCTGGGCACAATAGCGCTCCAATGCAATCATGTAATCGACGGGTGCCGTATCTGGCGAAGGAGCGCCTTCCGGCATATAGCCAGGTGCGCTCTCCGGCACCTCAACGTCGGAATCCTCCAAAATTAGTCGGGCACGATCGCGCAAAATTCGGTGGCGCTCGCCACGGGCCAAAAGTGCAGTAGTGGTATCGCCTCCGACACGTGGTGCGGCTACGCCGACACCGTAAATCATCATGTATTCGGCTTGCAGTGCCTTAGTCATCTGTTCTTCGGCACCCGAGATTTCATCCCTGTCACTGGGAATCAATGGGACAAGCTCCTCCCACTCAGCGCCCGCAACACGCAGAGCGAGGACGATACCGCCATCGACAGCCGTGGCGAGGCGCGCAGTGTGCTCCTCCCGCAATGCAGTGCGTGAATCCAGGGCATTCGTCAGTACGGGATTGTTTCGCGAGTCCGTGAGCAGTAATTTCGCATCGGAACCGGTAACCAGGGATCCTGGGACTGCTACGTCCGAGCCACATTCATCGACAGGTTTACCGTCCTTGTGGGTACCGCAGGCGCGTGTGATTTCCTTATCCAGTTCCGTTACCTGCGCGGAGCGCACAGCTGCGAGGTCAGGATTGGCGTCGCTAAGCGACTGTGCATCGCGCGCCGCCAGCGCATGGAGAACCTCAATGGCGTAATCGGGGCGCGGTGCCACCAGATGCGAGCACGCGGAAAGCGCAGGAAGTGATCCCACGGCGAGAGCAGCAGCGAGGAAGCCACGGCGCGAGAGAGTACGAGTGCGATGCGATGCGGAAGCAAAACTGGGGGAGGGAGGTTCAACAATCACCTCACTATGGTGCCACGCCGGCCGACACTTTGTGTCAATGCGGTGCGGGAAAGTGCCCAGGTGCGCAATTCCTAGTACTTGACCTGTAGACTCTACGACTATGGCGATACCCGCACCCGAGAAAATTGAACAGTTTGTGAGCCCGGCGCTCGCACAAATCGGCCTGGATGTGGAAGATGTCAAGGTCGTTCGCGCCGGCGCAAAGTCACAGGTCATTGTGTTAGTTGACGCAGATGAGCGTCCTGACCTCGATGTTCTGGAACAGGCCACGTATGAAGTATCTTCGGCTCTGGATGCCGCGGAGGCACGTGGTGAAGCGGACTTCGGCGCTCAGGGCTACACCTTGGAAGTTTCCACTCCTGGTATTGACGCACCGCTGACCCAGCCTCGGCACTGGCGTCGTAACCGTGGTCGTATTGCGGAGATTTCGCTTGCCGACGGTTCCGCGATTGCAGCCCGCATTGGTGCGCTGTCGCCGGATGAAGAATCCATCATTCTCGTTACCTCTAAGGGGCCAAAGGGACGTTTGAAGGCTGTTGGCCAGCGTGTCCAATTAACCAATGTGGCCCGTGCAGTGGTACAAGTTGAATTCTCTAATCCGCCCGCAGCCGAGAAGGATTTTGCGGGACTAGACTATGACGATGCCTTGACCAGGCTGGAGGATAACAAGTGAAGATTGAACTAGCTGCCCTGCGAACCTTGGAAAAGGAAAAGGGTATTCCTGTCGACGAAATGCTGGGACTGGTCGCCCGAGCATTGCGTGAAAGCTACCGTAACACCACCGCACCGGCACAGTATGCGCGCGTCGAAATCGACCGTGAGACCGGTGACGTCATAGTCTTTGCCCAGGAGCGAGACGACGAGGGCAATCTCATCTCCGAATGGGACGACACTCCGGAGGACTTCGAGCGTACCGCTGCATTCGCTGTTCGTCAGACCATCCTTTCGCGTCTGCGGGATGCGGAGAGCGATAAGGTTCTCGACGAATACGCAGACCTGTCTAATCAGGTCATTTCCGGCGTGGTCCAGCGCGATGTCTATGCCAATGAAAAGGGCATTGTCGTCGTCCACATCGGTTCGGAGGCCAACGGCCGAGACGGTATTCTGATGCCGGCTGAGCAGCTGCCAGGTGAGGAACTCAAGCACGGTGACCGCATCAAGTGCTACGTCGTCGGTGTGAACAAGACACCGCGCGGTGTTGCGATTCACCTGTCACGCACGCATCCGGAGCTCATTCGTAAGCTCTTCGAACTTGAAGTTCCGGAAGTTGCCGATGGGGCAGTGGAATTGATTTCCATTGCGCGCGAGGCCGGTCACCGCACCAAGGTTGCTGTACGCCCCACGGTCAAGGGCCTCAACGCTAAGGGCGCCTGCATTGGGCCCCGCGGTCAGCGTGTGAACTCGATTATGAATGAGCTCAAGGGCGAGAAGATTGACATCATCGACTACGACGAGGATCCGGCGAAGTTCGTTGGTAACTCGCTGGCGCCCGCCAAGGTAGTTAGTGTCAAGATTCTGGACATGGACGAGCGCCGTGCACACGTTGTGGTGCCCGACTACCAGCTCTCTCTTGCTATCGGCAAGGAGGGACAGAATGCCCGTCTGGCGGCTCGTCTGACCGGCTGGCGAATCGATATCCACTCCGACGCGGAGTAGACACAACGTCAGCGTCCCAGCGGTTGCGAAAGTGGCGGGAAAGTGCCTAGGGGGTTGGCACTTTTCCGCCTTTTCGGGTTATGCTGGGAGGTGGCCAAACGACAAGGCGTGATTTTCCTATGCGAATTTTCGCGCTGAATTTCTTAGCAGGAAGGTGGGTGCGTCAGGAGTATGACGACTTCGCGGGTGCTAAACCCGAATTCGACAACTCATACGCCTGCACCCACACGTACCTGTATTGCAACTAAGCAGCGCCACAATTGCTCGGAGCTGCTACGCATTGTCGCCACCACCCGTTCAGATGGCTCAGTAGCCGTCGTTGCTGATCCGCATCGTCGGATGCAGGGGCGAGGTGCCTGGATCACCCCAACACTAAAGGCTTGGGAGATCGCCGACAAGCGCCGTGCATTTGGCCGCGCACTGAAGGTATCTACGCAGGTAGATGCGTTTCCGGTTAAACAGTTTATCGCCACGCACTACGAAGCGGCGGAGGGTTTCGCCCCCGCTGACGATGTGCGTGTCGCTAAGCAGGGAGGCAGGAAAAATGACAACAGAAAGACCTGAACACTGATGAGCACACGATGAAGCATCAGCGATGAACGGCAATAGATAAGAGGGAGCCCTGCAGGCGCTCTCGGTGCGCGGACAAATCCGCCATCGGGCGCTGCTCGGCCCCCACTAGTGAGGAGAGCAGTGTCCGGAAAGCTACGTGTCCATGAGCTCGCTAAGCAGCTCGGGGTCACCAGCAAAGAACTACTCGCCGAGCTGAAGGCTCAGGGCGAGTTTGTTAAGACCGCTTCTTCGACGGTGGAACCACCCGTCGTCAGGAAGATGAAGAAGGTCTACGAAGAGAAGAATGCTGGCGCAGGTGCTGACGCGTCTGCCCAGGCCCCAACTACCAAGGCTGCTGCTAAGTCGGGTGCCAAGCCAGCTGCAAAACCAGGCGCTAAGCCTGCTGCACCAGCGGCGGCAAAGCCGGGTGC
>NZ_JVPT01000036.1:0-6966 GCF_001055915.1 Corynebacterium sp. 212_CJEI
GGGTTGGGTGCTGCGGCCCACTTTTGTTTTACCCACAGGTAAACGGAATTAACTAAGCGTCGATCGGATCCTCGGTTTCCTCTTTTGGTGAATCCTCGTTGGCTCTCTGTGGCAGACTGTCTCTATGACTAATCAGACACCTAACTCCGATGTGGTTAACCTCGCTTCTTCTGAGGACGAGGCTCAAGACAACTTCACTCCCGTAACGACCGAAGAAGGTAAGCTACAACAGCTTATTGAATGGCTCGAAGAACACGTCTCGGCCTATTCCTACTTGAGCGAGGTTGTCCCCTTGGGTGCCTCTGAGGAAGACATTAAGAAGGCTCGTGCGTCAGTCAATGACCGCGGCGCTCGTATGCCAGACGCCATTATTCACGGTTCGATGATGGTCCTGGGGGCGGCTGTCAACCACTCTTCGCCATACCTTGCGTATGCCGACGGCAAGGTAGAGGTGACGGATACGACGGTGGGGGATAGTCCTAGCGTTCCGGTTCGGGTTTTTGTCCCGCAGGATCCAACCGGGTCTGTGGTAGTTGCTGCACACGGCGGCGCTTTCTGGATGGGTGACGGCAGTCTGCGTGAGAATTCCTTCGGCCCAAATATGGCTGCCCTGGCAGCCCGATCGGGCGCAATTGTTGTGGATGTGGATTACCGTCTCGCGCCAGAGCATAAAGTATCTGAGGCCGTCAATGACATCGCGCGGGTAGTCGCATCTGTTGCAGATGATTCGTTGCAGCTTCAAAAATTGGGTGCAATGCCCATCAGTGATCAGAACCCGATAGTTCTCTATGGTGTCTCTTCAGGCGGCCACAACGTTGTTTCTGCGGTGGACCAGATTAGTCAAGACACTCCGGTTGCTCTGTTGCTCGTTGCCCCGGCTCTAGACCTGCGTGGTGCTCCTGCGGTGTGGTTGCAGGCATTCTTCGGCACCTCTGATGATTCGGCAAAGGAAGTGTCACCGGGATTGCATGAGCCGTCGCGAAGCATGCGTGTCCACGTTCAGGCGGCCTCCCGCGATACTGTCGTTCGGCCAGCTACCGAGTACCTGAAGAAGGTTGAGGAGGCAGGGGGAGAGGCCTCTCAGGCGGTATTCTTGGCGACTCACCAGATTGCGGTTCCAAAGGTTCAGCGAGAACAGATTACGGACGCGGCGCGGTTCATTCTAGAGGCCACTCACACGGAACGTGAGCTGCCAGAGGATCCGGCAGGTGAATACGATAAGGAAGCGATCGACCGGCAGAACGAAGAGTCATGGGGCAAGAGCTAGTCAATCCGTTTCAGTTCCCAATGGCGCTCTCGCCGTGCATGTGAGCACCGCGGAGGGGGCGCTGCTAAGGGAAATCGGGGGCGGGTCTAGAACAGTTCAGTGCCAAAATGTCGGGGGCTAACAGCCCCCGGACTAGTTCAGCGGCAGGAGGTTGCGCTTCGTTGCGTGTACCTCTTCCACCCGGTCGATGTTGCGTTCGAGCACATTCCAATCGTTGACAGGAATATTGCGCTGGGCTTGGGCAATGATTGACTTGTCTGGAGTGGACCACGCGAGCGGCACTGGGGTGATCTCGTCGTAGAACTCGGTGCGGCTCTTGTGTGTACCGGCCACAGCAACAGCTGGCACCTTCGCGCCCACGCGGCGGGGGACACCGGAAATCGTGGTGACCGTACGTGTAGCCAGGGCCGGGACGGGCTCGCCATCGGAGGGGTTTTTACGCATGTCCACCAGGGTCATCAGCACCATGGTCCGCTCATCCACACGCGCAATCATGGCCGGAACCAGCGGGGATTCGTCGTAAAGCTCTTGCGGATCCTTAATTGCGCGTCGCACCTGGAAGGTAACGCCGACGTAGAGAGCCGCGAGGGCGAAAAGCACAACCGCGCTGCCGATAACAAACGGCGTGCGGTCGAAAACTATTAGAACCAGCACAGCGCCGACGAGCAGCAGAGCAGAGAAAATGCCGGAGGAGATGAGCAGTCGGCGGGCATCGCGGTAGTACTCGTTGTTGGCGTTGGTGTGCTCGCGGTTGACGGGGAAGTGAAAGTTCATGGCAGTCCTTTAGTTATCCAGTTTTCTAGGATTCCGAGCTAGCGGTGGAATCACCGGGCAGGGAGGGCCCGAGGTACTCGTCTGCGTCGACGATTCGGTAGGCGTAGCCCTGTTCCGCCAGGAAACGCTGGCGGTGAGCTGCGTATTCGGTATCGAGCGTATCGCGAGTCACCACCGAGTAAAAGACGGCGCCACCACCATCGGACTTCGGGCGCAGGAGACGCCCCAGGCGCTGTGCCTCCTCCTGTCGGGAACCGAAGGTGCCGGAGATTTGCACGGCGACAGAGGCTTCGGGAAGGTCGATGGAAAAGTTCGCAACCTTGGAGACCACCAGCGTGTTGATCTCGCCGCGCCGGAACTTCCCAAAGAGCTCCTCGCGTTTGGCGTTGGACGTCTTTCCTTCGATGACGTCGACGCCGAGCTCTTCGCCGATCTCTTCGAGCTGATCCAGGTAGGCACCAATCACCAGAGCGGGTTCGCCCTCGTGTCGGGCAAGGATTTGCTTGACGACGGGAATCTTCGTCGGCGTCGTTGCGGCCAGACGATACCTGTCGGAGGCCTCAGCCGTGGCGTAGAGCATGCGCTCGGACTCGGTCGGGGTCACGCGGACCTCAACGCAGTCTGCCGGTGCGATCCAGCCCTGGGCTTCAATGTCCTTCCATGGGGCGTCGTAGCGCTTCGGGCCAATCAGGCTGAAGACATCGCCCTCGCGGCCATCTTCGCGCACCAGGGTAGCGGTGAGCCCCAGTCGACGGCGCGACTGCAGATCCGCACTCATTCGGAACACGGGAGCGGGCAGGAGGTGGACCTCGTCGTAGATGATGAGGCCCCAGTCGCGGGAATCGAATAGCTCGAGTGCGCGGTATTCTCCCTTAGTCTTGCGCGTGACCACTTGGTAGGTCGCAATGGTGACGGGGCGAATTTCCTTCTTTTCGCCGGAGTACTCGCCGATTTCGTCCTCGGTCAGCGAGGTGCGTCGCAGCAGCTCGTCGCGCCACTGCCTGCCGGCGACGGTGTTGGTGACCAGAATCAAAGTGGTGCGCTGCGCGTCTACCATGGCCGCCGCACCGACGATTGTCTTGCCTGCGCCACAGGGCAGCACCACGACGCCGGAGCCACCTTCGCGGAAGGAATCAGCCGCCATGCGTTGGTAGTCGCGCAGTTCCCAGGTGTCGTGGCCGCCGGTGCCCTGATCCTGCCAAGCGATGGCGTGTGCCTCACCATCGATGTAGCCGGCGGTGTCATTGGCCGGCCAACCGACCTTCAGCAGCTCCTGTTTGATTCGGCCTCGCTCGGAGGGGTGCACGGTCCAGGTGTCGGCGTCGATTTGCTCGCCGAGCATCGGACGAATCTTTTTGTGCTTGGTCACCTCGGCCAGTACCGCAGGGTCGTGTGAAACCAGAATAAGGCCGTGAGCTGGATGCTTGGTCAGGCTCAGGCGACCGTAGCGGTCCATGGTCTCCGCGACGTCGATAAGCAGCGGCTGTGGGACGGGGAACTTGGAGAAGCGCTCGAGGACATCGACCACCTGCTCCGCGTCGTGACCGGCGGCGCGGGCATTCCACAGCGCCAGCGGGGTGATGCGGTAGGTGTGCACATGTTCAGGAGCACGTTCGAGCTCCGCGAACGGTGCCAGCGCCGCGCGTGCCGCATCCGCCTCCGGATTATCGACCTCCAGCAGCACCGTCTTGTCCGATTGGACGATCAGCGGACCCGTGCCGAAACCCATTATTTCCTCGCCTCGCAGACATTCGACCAAAAATAAGCTAAAGGTCAATTCTGCCACGATTACGCAGAAGATGCGGCACGGGCTCGAATCATCCCGAACCGCCACATTCGCTTCTGCATCGCTTTACGACGGTCCGCGCGCCCGCCGCCTAGTCGACAGGATGTACTTCGGTAATGCGATGCAGCAGGAAGCGCAGCACTTGACTGGTGGCCGGGTCGATAGCATCGACCTGCCCACCGGAGACGGTGACTGGGCGCACGCGCTTGCGGCCGGGTTTGCCGTTGCGGTCAACGTAGCTCAAATACAGGTCGTCGCCATGGCGAGCCGCGCGCTGCAGAAGCTTGAACGCTTCGGTGCCGGAGGCGTAGTCGCTCGTGCCACCGGTGCTAGCGCTGGCACCGGCAGCCGTGCCCGTACCTGTCGCCGAATCCGCAGCCGAGCCAGAGACCCCAGCAGTGTTGCCACTGGCTGCAGTGCCACTGGAACTACCAGCGTGCTCAGCAGCACGGTTGCCATCGGCAATAGCCGTCAACGCCTGGCTGATGCGTTCCGGTTCGGGCATCGTTGTACGCGCAGTAGGCACCGGAGCTGGCGCCTCAATGCGGCAGGGAGCGCGACCGAGATCCAGCACCAAACCCTCTGCATCTTCGGCGATGATGGAAAAGCCCGCATTTCTAGCGGTCTCAATCACCTGGGCAAGCGGGGCCTGGCTAATTAGCACCGTTTCGGCAATCTTCCGCAACGCCAGGCTTTGTCCAGCCTGGTGACTCTGGAATGAGGCCAGCAGGGCCGGATCGTCACAGCGGATAAACGAAGCTGCGGGGCCACCGCGGAGACGACCGTGGCGGCGGGCGACGTCGTCAAGCAAATAGGTAATGGACTGCGGCACCTCGCCGACGGCGTAGCGCGAAAGAAACTCCGAGATATCGGCGGCATTGATGCCGGCGTCGAGGGCATCGCGAAGGCTGTCTTCGGTCACGCGGTAGACGCTGGCGAGGCCGGGAGATTCCAGCTGCGCAATCGAACTGAGCATGCGTTCCATCTCCGGGGATGCGGGGCCCGGTACGACGATGGTGTTGTCCGCCTGAACCATCAGGTACGAGGCGTTCGGTGGCAAGAGGTTGTTACAGGCGGCACGCAGATCGTCGAAGGCCTCGGCGGTGCCGGATTCGATGAGCGCGACCATGGCTTTGCCAACCTCGCTAAGGCCGACGGAAATCGTTTCCACGCCCGGGTCCCGCACGACGATGCCGAGGGCGACCAGCTCGTCGACCACGCCACTGAGCGTCTCGTCCGTGCACCTCGCGTTGGTAATCGGGTAGTAGTAGGCGGCGCATTCACGCAGGTCAGTCAGAGCAACGATGTCGTTGTCGCTTGCCGACGACGCCACCTGCGCACAGCAGGCCAGCACCATTTCCCGGATTGACGGTACCCCGGAGAGCCGAGCTTGTGGGGAGAGTAGAGCAATGCGCTTGCCTTCCTCATTGAGCTGGTCGACCCGCCAGGGAGCTGCGTCGCTAGTGCGAGTGCCGACCGTCAAACTCACCCACCGGTCAACCAGATCGGCGTCGAGGAAGCCGTCGGCTGCCAGCGTGGGGGCGAAATAGTCACCACCGGTGTCATGCAGTGGCAGCGGATGCGGAGTGCCGACATGAACCAGCCCCGCTGCACTGAGGTTAGCCACGCCGCGAGCCAACTCCGAGATGTCGACGCCGAGCTCCTCGATGAGACTGCGGGTTTCCCGCACTCCAATGACACCGTTTTTCAATGTCGGCGCGGGGTCGGTTCCCAGCAAGTCCAGCAGGTCAGTCGCCTGTCGCAAAGTTTCCCAGGCAGTGGCGGCAGCACGGTCGTTACCGCTGGCAATCACGTGGGTAGCGGGGGTTTCGGGGCGCAGGGGGACGTCGTCGTCGGCAAGCCCGACTCCACGCATAAGCGCGCGAACGGTGGCGGGCAGGCGGACGGTGCCCTCGTCGATGCGTTCGAGCAGGCCGGCGTTGATGAGCGCTGGGACCGGCAGCGAAGGGTCGGCATCCGGATGAGCGTCCTTTGTAACGCCGAGACCTCCGGAGTTGGCGAGGGTGTCCAGAAGCCGCTGCTGTCTGTCTGTAACCTCGGTGAGTGCCGTGCGTAGCTGACTGCGGCTTGGGCCATCGGGATTGGGCAGAAGATACCAGCCAGGTGGCAACGAGGTGGCGACCTCATCGCTGAGGCAGAAGTAGTCCTGCCAGGGCAGAGGCTTCTTGCGGGTGGACTTGCCGGTGAAGGTGCCGCGGGGGCCGGGGCCGTTGCCCCAGATGAGGCCGTATTCGCGCAGGGTATCGAGGCTTGTCCGAATATGCGTGGCCGTGGGCCGTTGATTGGCGGGAACCTCTGCTCGAGAGAGTAAGTCGAGAATGTAGTCGATGAGGGCGTCCGCAGTGACGGGTTCGGCGTCGGCACCGAGGTCAGCGGCAGCCTCAATGCAGGCGAGCTCCAGTGCGGGCAGTCTGGTCAGCGCGCGGGAGACAGAAGCGCGGAGCTGGAGCCTTGCCGCTAGCACCTGGGAAGACTTCGGCGGTGGCGACAGCGCATCGGGGCGATTGCTGAGGATAGTGCCCACAAATTGGTCTGGTTGACCTGCCAGCCAGTCGGAAAAGAGTGCAAAGGGGGTGGTGCTAGTCATGACAATCCCCACTTTAGTGAGATTTAAGGAGGGGAGAAGGTGACTGGGGAGAAAATTTTTGGGATAATCTCAGCATGGCTAACGTTGCAAAGAAATCCTATGTCGATCCCGGCTGGCCGAAGGACCTCGAGCCTGGTCAGCACGCTGTTACTGAACTGATTGCTCACCACGCTGGTGCAGATTCGCCTTTCGGCGACATTGAGTTCCCGGTTGATCCGGAGACTCTGGGTTACGTGCACCCGACCACGGTGATTAACAAGTAATCTTTTAGATTCTTAGCAGAGCTACTTCTGCTGGAGGCCCGCAGCCGTGACTGCTAGTTCAGCCATGGCTGCGGGTTTTCACATCAGTGGCCTCGGGGCGGGGGCTTGAGTAGGGGCGCTTGAAGTGGGGGCTTGAAGTGGGCGGGGGCTTATTCAAGCCCAGTTTTTTGGCCAATCCACCGGAATGGCCCCATGGATGCGGGCTGCAAATGTGAAACTGTGTAAGTTTATGACACTTTCAAGCCATTTTTCGGGCCATTTTTGTCAT
>NZ_JVPT01000037.1:0-2134 GCF_001055915.1 Corynebacterium sp. 212_CJEI
CAAGCGCTTCGCCTCCGCTGCGGACGAGATGCTGCTGGGTATCGAGCGCGTAGAAGACCTGATCTCCCGCTACCCGCTGCGCGGCATCAAGGGCCCGATGGGCACCGCCCAGGACATGCTGGATCTGCTTGACGGTGACGAGTCCGCGCTGGCTTCCCTGGAAAACGAAATCGCTGAAGGCCTCGGCTTCGACCGCGTCTTTGACTCCGTCGGTCAGGTTTACCCGCGCACCCTCGACTTCGACGCTCTGTCCGCGCTGGTCGAGCTCGGTGCAGGGCCGGCATCGCTGGCCACCACCATCCGCCTGATGGCCGGTAATGAGACCGTCACCGAGGGCTTCAAGGAAGGCCAAGTTGGCTCTTCCGCCATGCCGCACAAGATGAACGCCCGCTCCTGTGAGCGCGTCCACGGTTTCCAGGTCATCCTGCGCGGCTACATGACCATGCTCTCCGAATACGCCGGTACTCAGTGGAACGAAGGCGACGTTTCCTGCTCCGTGGTCCGCCGCGTTGCACTGCCGGATGCATTCTTCGCCATGGACGGCATGTTCGAAACCTTCCTCACCGTCCTGTCCGAGTTCGGTGCATTCCCGGCCATGATTGACCGTGAGCTGGAGCGCTACCTGCCGTTCCTCGCCTCCACCAAGATCCTCATGGCAGCCGTCCGCGCTGGTATGGGCCGCGAGGAAGCCCACGAGATCATCAAGGAGCACGCCGTCGCCACCGCACTGGATATGCGCGAAAAGGGCGCCGAGCAGAATCTCACTGAACGTCTCGCTACAGATGAGCGTTTCCCGCTGGATGCCGCAGGGCTTGCCGACGCTCTGGCAGACCGCCACGCTTTCATCGGTGCCGCAGAATCTCAGGTTGACCGCGTAGTTGCGCGTGTGCAGACCGTCGTGGACAAGTACCCAGAGGCCGCGGCCTACAAGCCGGGCGAGATTCTGTAGCTTCACGTGCGTCACGCGCGAATCGCGAAGCGCGAAACGCGCAAACGTGCAAACGTAAGTACCTTTGAAAAACTCTGTCACGTTGGTGGCAGAGTTTTTCGTCGTTTGTTGGCGAAACCACCAGTGAGCAGCCAAGTTCCTCGGTACGATGAGCGGTAAGTATCGAAACCTCTACGCGAAAGGTGCCCGACGTGACATCGGCTGTTAGGACTTCGCTTTCTCGCCCAGGTGCCACATTGAATGTGCTGCGCTGGGTCCCAGAAAATGACAAGGGCGCGCCCATTACTCCTAAGGGAGTGGTGCAGATTGTCCACGGCATGGTCGAGTACGCCAACCGCTACGCTAAATTCGCCGAGTACCTCGTATCCCAGGGCTATGCCGTCGTCGCGCATGACCATCGCGGCCACGGTATGACCAAGACGGATGCTGGCATCCCGGGCTACTTCGCTGACTACGGTGGCTGGAATCTAATTCTCGAAGACCTCCACGCAGTGCGCCAGTACGTTGATGCAGAATTCCCAGGCAGCAAGCACTATATTCTCGGCCACTCCATGGGCTCGCTTCTGACTCGTAACTACATCGCCAAGTACGGCGAGGGGCTTACCGGCGTCATTATCATGGGCACCGTGTCGTGGCCAGGAGCTAAGGGCGATGCGGGAATGAAGGTTGCAAACCTGCTGGCTAAGATTCGTCCTACCGCGCCGGGCAAGCTGCTCAACACCCTCACCTTTGCTGATTACAACAAGGGCTTTGAGCGCCGCACTAAGTTTGATTGGCTCACCCGCGACCACAAGATTGTCGATGCTTATATTGCGGACGACAAGTGTGGTTTCGTTCCCACCAATGCCTTTTTCCGCGACCTTCTCGTCGGCACGCACTACGCGAATTCGTCTGAAGCCTATGAGAAAGCGCCTGATGATCTGCCACTTTTCGTGGTTTCCGGTGCCGTTGATCCGGCGGGTGGCGCTGCCTGTGTGACTGAGGTCGTGGGCAAATACCTGAACGCAGGGAAGAAGGACGTGCGCTTTAAGGTCTACCCGGATGGTCGCCATGAGATTCTCAACGAGTTGAATAAGGAAGAGGTCTACGCCGACATTTTGGCGTGGTTGGAGTCCCGCTAAGGGGAGCTGGTTAATAGGCGAAAGGGGATGCGGACGTTTTTTTGGACAGTTTCAATCTCACGCT
>NZ_JVPT01000038.1:0-269 GCF_001055915.1 Corynebacterium sp. 212_CJEI
CCCGCCACTGCGTACTGGGCAATCATTCGCATGCGGGCCTTAATATTTCCCTTGTTGAAATCGCTGATAGCGCTGCCGGCCAGGGCATCGGTGACCTGGGTGGTTATCGCGGCAGTGGCCGGTGCGATATCGATAGTTAGCCTTTGGTCAGGCTGAATGAATTGCAGTGCCACCTGTGCGTCGTCCTCATCGGCCTGGACGCCGTGGGGGAGGCGAATGGCAATGAAAGTGGCATCCTCACCGTCGTCGCGAAGCTTTTCGACGGCCAA